>VGHV01000232.1 GCA_016868095.1 Betaproteobacteria bacterium | reverse complement strand
TTTCCATTGGATCTCTGCAGGGTGAAGCAGGCTGGGAACCCCCAGGGCCTGCAAGACGCATGAGCGCCGAGACAATGTGGGCAGTGGACTTTCAATGCAGGTGGCTGCAACATTAGCCTGAAGGATTGGGCTCCTTCCCGCAGCACCCGCTACTTTTTGAATAAGGTTACGGAGTATGGAACGACGTGAACGTGTCTTTGGCGGGGCGACGCTGACGTCGTTGAGTACATCGGCGAGGGACCGTCCGCGAATGGGGTCTGGCGGTTGGGGCCACTGCTCGACCAGATCGCGTACCAGATCGAAAAGAACGGGCGAGCCGTGTTTTAGGTCAGACCGTTGATGATCGTCGGCCTCATGATCGCCCAACAGCGGAAATTTAGATAAGCCATCCAGATCTGATTTCGACAGTATGCGGGGTAGCAGTTCATGGACTTCGTGATAGCTGGCACCACCATCTGAGTAAAGGGCTGCGTGAACTTCTTGGGCACGCTGCCGCAGAGTTGGATCTAATTCAGATAAACCTGGAGATACTTGAAACCCTGTAGCGGGCCAACCCTTCGGAGGCCGCAAAAGGCAGTCCGGAAAGCGATCGTCCTGATAGTAGTCCGTAAAAAAAAGCGTGAAGGCAGCATCAGGGAACATCCGACACACAAGACCGTTGATAACGGCGTCAAACACAAAGTTTTGCTCGGGCGTTATGCGAGGAAAAAGTGTGGTGTGTCCGAGCAGCACATGGTGCAGTTCATGCATCACGAGCATGAGCAGTTTTTCGGATGTATCGGCATGTACCGATACAAATTCAGGATTAATGAGCATGCGAGGTTGCACACGGCATTCCACGGCAGCGGTGAACACCGATGTGGTAGCGACGATGTCCAGCAAGCGCAGCAGCCCTGTCATCGCATAAGACCCACTGGGGAATGCATCAAGAATGGACTCGGTCAGTGCCTGACTGCTCGTGAGGTTGCCTTTTTCAGGATCAGAAAAAGACAGGAGCGGCGCAAGCGACGTGGGTTCGGTGATTTGTATAACGTTCACGAAATAGCCTTTTTAAGTTGTTCCAGAAAATCGGGCGGCACGAGTAGCGAAACGTTGCGACGTTGTGCAAGGTTGCTCAGGGTTGGCGCTTTCCCTCGAAGCCAGACGGTGTCGGTGCACTTGGTCAGCGCAGCGATGGCAGCAAGGGGGTCTGGCCACAACTGTGGGTGCGATTGAAGACTCTTGACGACCGCACACCCTTCGGGCAGGGGAAGTTCTGAAGCTCTCTTGTTGATGAGTTGAATCAGGTGCCGTGCGGCCGAACCATCTCGGTCGTTCTCGTGCTGCAAGCCCAAACCTTGGAGGATGTCAGTGGGTGAATCGACGCCAAAGTCAACGGGCAACTCAAAGCGGATGGCTCTACCGTGCTGCTCGTGGTTGCGATAACGCAACGAGGTAACGCCACTGCCTCCAGGTCCAAGTTGTTGAACCAGACTAGAGAGGCCGCTATACCTGACCACACTTTTAGGCGGGGCACTCATGTTGTTGAGCACGCCAACAGGCTCGTTCATGTCCGCCTCACCAGCGCATCGGTTTGACTGTAGGCGTGAAAGGCGCCTTCAGCGTCCTCGGGTGTTTGCAGTGCCTTTCGAGAAAAAAGCGCAGCCAGTGCATTCGCTTGCAGGTGGGCCCTTGGATCGGCCGGGTTTAATCGTGCCAGCAGATCTTTAAGTCGACTCCAAGTTCTGTAGCGACCATGGCTTGCATGAATGGTCTCGCTAAAGTCGGCAGGGGTCGCGATATCGCGATAGCTCTCACCGATCTGTGAAGCCACTGCTGCGTTTAGTCTGCCGACAGTGCCCGTTTCAAACAAATGCACAATCGCCGCTTCACGGCCACCGATTGGCAGTTGCGCCAGTGAGTCCGCAATGACTCGTGAGAATTCGCCCTTTGGAAGTCGGGTTGCTCGTACGGCAAGCTTGAGTCGCTCGAGTGGCTCAGCGGTGGCGAGGATTGCGCGCAAGGGGTCGTGAGGACTGAGGCTTACAGTGCGGAGAGCCTCACGGTGGGCTGCGAGGAGTTTGACCTCTGGAATGGCAATACCTTCTGCGCGTTGAGGCAGTGATGAGCGAAGCGCGAGTAAGGCGCTATCGCCAAAGGCCGTATCGGGTTGGCGTGCGAGGCTACTGGCGTGGACTGCGAGGATGGCCGAAAAAAGCATGTTTGCCCGGCGAGGGCTCAATTCCAGTTTGGCCTGAGCAAGTAAGGGCAGTAAAGCGAATACATAATCGGCTGCAGACGCTGAGCATGTCTTCTGGAGTGCCTGGAGTAAACCGCGAGCCAAATAAAGACTGTCGCTGAGCACCGAAGCGTCTTGAGGTCCATAAGTTCGGTTTGCTGCCTGAATCACGGCGAGTTTTTGTGAAGGCGTAAAGGCTGCCCAAGATGGCATTTGCACAACAAAGGCAAACCGATCGGCAAGGGCACGGTCTAAGGGCTCCGACCCTGCGTAGTCTCCCTCATCGGCCCCAACCGTTGGCGGGTTCATCGCTGCCCATCGGTAACGTAATCCTTCGATATCCAGACCCTGAACCTTGCGCTCGTGGATGATCGGAAAGAGCTTGTTTTGCACATCGGGTCGGCATCGACTGATCTCATCGAAAATGACCGCTCCAGCGCCCCAAATAGCAGCCGGCGTTTTGAGGTACTCCAGCGTTCGGTCGGGTGTAGGCACAGGAAAACCCACGAGATCGTCAAAGTTCAAGAGGCTTGCGTTGTAGTGCCTGAAACTGAGCCCCAAGGCTGCAGCCACCCTGCCAAGCAGCAAACTTTTTGCTGTGCCGTGCGGGCCAATGAGCAACAGTGGTTGCTCGGTGACGAGGGCCGCTAATAAAGGGGCCTCGATCGATTGCATGCCAATCAACCCCAGAGGCTCAAGCCAACCGCTGTGGTCTGGTGCGTCTACATCGTTCATGTCCTGCTCCTCTCGTCCGAGTGTTCCGCTTGCGCGGCGAAGCCTGGACGTGGAGGCGACACCGACGCTTTAGCAGCATTTGTTAATCGCCCTGCAAGTTGTCACTTAAATCGGCGATGGATTTTTGACCCTCTTAAACTGATCGCTTCAGCCCATGGCGTTACGATCCGAGGCTGGGTTGAATTGCAAATCGTGCGGTTCATGAACCGCATGCGTTTCATCCAAAAAAAGGCTGATGGCATCTCGCAACTCAATGAGGCGATCACGCTCCATACAACTGCGCGACTTCACCCTTTTTTCCTCAGGATCTTTTGCTGTCAGCAGTTGAGTTTTAATGACTAACTCGTTCAGCCACGGTTGTGCCGATATGGGTTTGATGCTGATCGTTTCGATGAACGTTTCTGAGGCCGACAGGACGCAGTGGACTTCAGCCTTGTGGTGGGTGTTCGATTGACTAACTGACACAATAGTTCTCCGATTTAGCCATTTCGCCGATAGGCTGGGCATGGCAAGTAAGAAATAAATCCGCCCAGAAAACAAAAAACCCGTCACAAGGACGGGTGCGCTCGGATGGTTGCCCTGAGCTCATTAACTCGTTTGGGCCTCATCTGCCTTTTGGCTCTACCACCTTGCCCGAGGGCAGGTTGGTACGGCGAACACCGTTCTTGATGACAGCTCAAATGTAATCAACAATGCACTTCAGGTCAAGCAATACTTATTGTTGCTATTTCTTAGGACGCACCGTCAATGAAGGCTTGGAAAGGGGTCTTGCTAAGTGCTGTACTTTTTAGCAGCGTCATTGTTTACGCGATGGCTGTTGAGCCCTATTGGATCAAGACGTCCATGCATAAGATTGGTCATCCCTCGGTGGTCTCCCCGCTGCGCGTGGTCCAACTCTCTGATCTTCATCTTCAGACGTTCGACAAGCTTTCGGCAAAGATCGTTGAGGAAGTGGAGCGATTAAAGCCAGATCTTGTTGTTATAACAGGTGATGCGATTGATAACCATGGCTCACTACCTGTGTTGGATCAATTCCTTGCTGCGCTTCCCAAGGGTGCACACACGGTTGCGATTCTCGGTAACTGGGAGTACTGGGCAGCGGTCGACATGCAGGCACTTAGGGCCCTTTACATCAAGCACAACGTGAAACTTCTTGTGAACGAAGCGTACGAGGTCCGTATGGGTGCTCAGGCAGTCATCATTGAAGGTATGGATGACTTCACAGCAGGAAAACCTAAGTCAGTGGTGAAGGAATACGGCGCTAACAAAGCACCGCTACACTTGTTGCTACAGCACTCACCGGGCTGGTTTGAGCAACTCAAGGGTGAAGCACTTGAACGAGAAAGGCCTGCGCTTTGCCTTGCAGGACACACGCACGCAGGGCAGGTGACATTATTCGGATTCGTTCTGTGGACTCCGCGTGGAAGTGGCAGCTACACGGGAGGGTTTTATCAGAGCAAGCTTTGTCCGCTTTACGTATCGGCAGGACTTGGTACATCGCTCTTACCTGTGCGCTTTGGCGCAAGACCAGAAATTGCTGTGTTCGATTTTCTTCTCAAGCGCCAAGCTTTTTAGATCATGCAACGATTCATAAGCCTTATGCGAATTTGGATCCTTTTTTTATTCAGCTTGCTCTGGACTAGTACGGCATGGGGTCAACAGAGCCAATGTGGTTTTATCAAAGATCCCGATCAACAGGCTCGATGTCGTGCTTCGACAGGTGGTGGTGCTTCGCAATGCGGATTCATCCGCGATTCAGATTTGCAGGCTTATTGCCGCGCAGGCACGGGGTCAGGGCAAAGCGCTTGCGGGTTTATTCGTAACGCTGACTTGCAATCGATGTGCCGAGCGCAGTATGGGGGTGGTGCCAG
>VGHV01000231.1 GCA_016868095.1 Betaproteobacteria bacterium | reverse complement strand
ATCGCTAAGGATCGATACATTCATTTGGTTTATAGCTCTTCCGCCACGGTTTATGGTGATCCTGACCAGGTACCCATTACCGAGTCAGCCGCTTTGCGTCCGACCAATCCTTATGCATGGACAAAAGTTATTGGCGAACAAATCATTCTTGCCCAGCAGCAGGCGAATTCATCATGCCGTGCGGTCATTTTGCGTTATTTCAATCCGGTGGGTGCTCATGAGTCGGGCATGATTGGTGAACAACCCCAAGGCGTTCCCAACAACCTGATGCCCTACGTCCAGCAGGTGGCCGTAGGCAAGCGTGAATACCTCTCGGTGTTTGGTCAGGACTGGCCAACGCCTGATGGTACCGGGGTGAGAGACTACCTGCATGTGATGGATCTTGCTGAGGGTCATGTCAAAGCGGTTGATTATCTTCTTGCCGGGGAGCGCTCAGAGATTATTAATCTTGGAACAGGAACCGGTCGCTCGGTACTTGAGTTGATTCGTGCTTTTTCACAAGCGAGCGGGCAAGAAATCCCCTATCGATTTACGGCAAGACGCCCGGGCGATATTGCGGTTTGTTATGCCGATTCGTCCAAAGCAGCCGCTGTGCTTGGCTGGCGTGCGCAGCGTGGGCTTGAGACCATGTGTACCGATGCCTGGCGATGGCAGTCTGGCAATCCCGATGGTTATGTATAAATCCCCTTTGTTTACCACCGTGAAGGGTTATCGATGCGTGTACTAGTTACTGGAGCGGCAGGTTTCATCGGTTTTCATGTGTGCAAATACCTGCTTGAGCGTGGTGATCAAGTGCTAGGCATTGATTCAGTCAATGATTACTACGATCCATTGATCAAACGTGCAAGGCTTTCCATCCTGGATGCCTTTGAGCAGTTCAGTTTCAGAGAAGGAAATCTTGCCGATGAGGCATTCACTCAACATGCTTTTGACGAACCTCAGGATAGGGTGATTCATTTAGCAGCCCAAGCCGGTGTTCGTTACTCGCTGGTTAATCCGATGGCCTATGTGGAGAGCAATATCATCGCCTTCACCAGAGTTCTCGAAGCCTGTCGTCATCGTGAAATTGCCCATCTCACCTATGCGTCAACCAGTAGCGTGTATGGGGCAAATACCAGCATGCCTTTTAGTGAGCATCAAGGTGTCGATCATCCGCTTCAATTCTATGCAGCAAGCAAGCGCGCTAATGAATTAATGGCACATAGTTATAGTCATTTATTTGCGCTGCCAACCACAGGTTTGCGTTTTTTTACCGTGTACGGGCCTTGGGGGCGTCCTGATATGGCGCTTTTCTTATTTACCCGCAACATCTTGGAAGGAAAACCGATTCAGGTTTTCAATCATGGGCGCCATACCCGAGACTTCACTTATGTGGCTGATATTGTCGAAGGCGTGGTACGTGCCAGCGATCAAATTGCCCAGGCGAATCCACTTTGGCAATCGGACGATCCCGACCCTGCAACCAGCCGTGCACCATTTCGAATCTTCAATATTGGCAACAATTCCCCAGTGAGCTTGATCACTTATATTGAAGCCATCGAACAAGCGCTTGACCGCAAGGCTATTCAAGAGCATTTGCCTTTACAGGCGGGCGATGTGCCCGATACCTTTGCTGACGTTAGTACCCTGGTCGAGCAGGTTGGCTATAAACCCTCAACCTCAGTGCAAGTGGGTGTCCAACGCTTTGTCGATTGGTATCGAAATTACTACAAGGTGTAAAGCTGGGATTTGTGCTGAGGCCTATCAACGAAAATCCCGGCTTGCCCGAGGTTGAAACATGCCGAGATGCGCACTGTGGTCTTCAACGCGCATAGCCAGCAAATGGGTAACGAGCCCCTCGGTATGAGGATCTCGCTGCCAACGACCATAAACAGTCATAAGTTGTGCATTGAAAATCGCGTGTCGATAACGATTCACAAGATCGGGAAAGATAACAACTTGTATCACGCCGGTCTCGTCCTCTAGTGTTACAAACATCACGCCTTTAGCTGTTTCTGGTCGCTGCCGATGGGTGACGATACCGCTTCCTCGAGCAAGAGCACCATCGGCTAAGCACCGCAAATCGATAGCGCTTCTTATTCGGTATTTTTGTAATAACGGTCTAATAAGAGCCATCGGGTGTCTGCCCATGGAAACACCCAGATGCCTTAGATCAGCTGCCAGGTTTATGAATTCGTCCGGAGCCTCGATAGCACTTGGGGATGTTTCAAAGGCTGCATGTTCGGTGATCTTGAGCAAATGATGCTGAGGTTCCCATCCGCTCACTTGCCATAAGCTGTGTCGGCGATGTCCGCTTAGTTGACTCAATGCATTAGCTTTGGCAAGCGCCTGGAGATCGGCTTGATCAAGTCCTGTCTGGCTTACGAATGAGGCGAGTTCTCTCGGACTTTCAATAGATCTACCTTCATTCAGACTGTCAAATGATGCACGTTCACTCAGACTGCCATTGCCTTGCCAGTGTTCAATAGCTTGCGCGGCAGAAACGCTCAGCCCTCGTACCATGTGTAAACCCAGCCTCACTGCATCACTGCCGTCAGCTTGTGTTTCAAGTTTTGATTCCCATTGACTGCGCAATACATCGACAGCAAGTACTTTCACGCCATGGTGGCGGGCATCTTGAATCAATTGCGCTGGAGCGTAAAAACCCAAAGGTTGACTGTTGAGCATCGCAGCCAGAAAAGCTGCAGGTTCATGGCATTTAATCCAGCAACTTACATAAACCAGCAAGGCGAAACTTGCTGCATGGCTCTCAGGGAATCCATATTCTCCGAAGCCTTCAATTTGTCGAAAAATTTGTTGCGCAAACTCGGTTTCATAACCTCGCTCTTGCATGCCTTGAATCAGACGCTGCTCAAACATTTCAAGCTTACCGCGTCGACGCCATGCCGCCATGGCACGTCTAAGTTGATCAGCCTCGCCAGGTGTAAAGCCTGCAGCCAATATAGCGATTTGCATCACTTGCTCTTGGAAAATCGGCACGCCTAGGGTGCGTTCGAGTGCAGGTTTGATTTCTTCCTTGGGAAAGATCACTTTTTCCAGACCTTGACGCCTTCGCAAGTAGGGATGAACCATACCGCCTTGAATCGGGCCAGGCCTCACAATCGCTACCTCGATCACCAAATCATAAAAACACCGAGGTTTGAGTCTTGGGAGCATAGCCATTTGTGCACGAGACTCAATCTGGAAAACCCCCAAGGTGTCGCCTGCGCTAATCATGGCGTAGGTTTTGGGATCCTCAGCCGGAACATCCTGCATGCGAAATGGGCGCCCATCACGCGCACTGATTAGATCGAGCGCTCGACGAATCGCACTCAACATACCAAGGGCCAGAATGTCGACTTTTAATAGTCCGAGAGCATGTAAATCGTCCTTGTCCCATTGAATCACCGATCGCCCTGGCATGGCTGCTTGCTCGATGGGAACCATGGCATCAAGCCGGTCGCGGGTAATCACAAAGCCGCCGCTATGCTGGGATAAGTGACGAGGAAAACCGATTAATTGCTTGCTTAAGCTGATCCATTGCTGCACTTTATAATGTTCGATTTTGAGTCCAGCCTCTTCAAAGGCGACAGCCTGAGGGCTTTCACGGCTTAATCCTCGGTGCGCCCTAAGGCATTGTTCGATATCGCGGCTTTCAAAACCTAAAGCTTTGCCTACTTCGCGAAGTGCTGATCGAAGTCGCCAGCTGAAAACAGCTGCTGTTAATGCAGCACGATCGCGCCCATATTTTCGGTATAAATATTGAATAACTTCCTCGCGGCGTTGATGTTCGAAATCAATATCGATATCAGGTGGCTCTCGCCGCTCTCGGGAAATAAAGCGCTCAAAAAGCACTGACATCCGCGCCGGATCAACTTCTGTAACACCTAGTACATAGCAAACCGCTGAATTGGCTGCAGAGCCCCGCCCCTGGCACAAAATACCTTGTGCTCGCGCAAATTGCACAATATCTGCAACGGTTAGAAAGTAGGCCTCGTATTGCAATGCTTCGATCAATCCCAGCTCATGTTCAATTTGTTTGCGAACCGATGGGGGTACGCCCATTGGATAGCGTTGCGCCATACCTTGTTCGCAAAGCATGCTGAGATAGCTTTGGGGACAATGGCCTTCGGGCACAATCTCCCTCGGATATTCATAACGCAAACTATCCAGAGAGAACTGACAACGGGTGGCAATCTCAACGCTTGCTTGTAACCACGCTGCGGGATAGCGTTGTGCCAGCAATAGCCTGCTTCTAAGGTGTGCCTCGGCATTAGACAATGCGCTTGTACCTAGTTCGGCAACCGAAATGCCTCGAGCGATCGCATGAAGGACATCCGTGAGAGCCCGACGCGATCGCCGATGAAAACGTACATCGCCACAGGCCGTGATGTTTACACCGGTATAGTGACTCCATCGTTGTAGTTGCTGGATCCAAGCTTGATCCCATCCTCTTGCATGGCATACCGCGCCGATGAAAAGACGCTCGCCAAAGCAATCCACCAAATCTTTCAGCGCCGCTGGGCAAGTCGATCGCTGATCATTCGCTTCATGATGATTCAAGCCGACGGCGGGTATCCAAACGGCTAGGCAACCTGGAAGGCCATCTTGCCATTGCGCCCTAGTCCATCGATAAGAGCCTTTGGGTGCTTGTTGTCGCGCCTGAGAAATTGCCTGACTTAAATGCGCATAGCCGTGGCTATTCATCGCTAATAAAAGCAGACGATCGGTATTGCCCAGGCTTGCTGAATGATCCAAGCGCTGCGTGTGATCCTGATCCATACGGCATTGGCTTCCGATGATCAAGGGCATAGCTCGTTGCTTGGCGCGTACATGAGCTCTCACAACACCTGCCA
>VGHV01000230.1 GCA_016868095.1 Betaproteobacteria bacterium | reverse complement strand
AGACTTCGCCAGCTTCATGCCAAACACCATCCGCGTGCCTGAGCAAGGCCTTCGATCAGCATGAGTGCATCCCGACATGTTTCAGAGACGCCTGCCACGCAGTGGTTGCGACGCCAGAAGCTTGCCTTCAGCGAACATGCTTACGATTATGTCGAGCACGGTGGTACGGCCGAGTCGGCAAGACAATTGCAAGTCGACGAACATCAAGTGGTCAAAACCCTGGTGATGCAAGACGAGCAAAAAAAGCCCTTAATCATGCTGATGCATGGTGATCGTAAGGTGTCGACCAAGCAATTAGCGAGGCAAATTGGACGAAAAAGCATTGAGCCTTGCGATGTGGAGGTCGCTCAGCGGCATTCAGGTTATCAAGTCGGTGGCACTTCACCATTCGGTTTGCGCAAAGCCATGCCAGTTTATGTCGAGGCAAGCATTCTGGATTTATCTAAAATTTATATCAATGGTGGGCGACGCGGCTTTTTGCTCGGCCTATCACCGCAGGTGCTAAGCGAGGTCTTGCTTGCCAAGCCTGTGCATTGCGCCTTGGTTGATGAGTAAATGAGCCTGCATGCGATGATGAAGCTACTCGCACCCCATAAAGAAGGCTGCACCCCTTGAGCCAAGCCCCAGCAATTCTTGCCCTCATGGCCCTACTTGCCTACTTGATTGGGTCGATTTCTTTTGCAGTCTGGGTGAGTCATTGGATGGGTTTGCCCGATCCCCACAGTTATGGATCAGGCAATCCGGGTGCAACCAATGTCTTGCGTACCGGCAATCGTCAAGCAGCGATCTGGACCTTGCTCGGTGATACCGGCAAAGGTGTTTTGGCGGTGGCGCTCGCGGTGGCTACTGCCAAACTTCACCAACAAGGCATGGCCGGTCTTGCCTTAGTGGGTCTTTCCGCGTTTATCGGGCACTTGTTTCCCATATGGCACCGATTCCAGGGCGGCAAAGGCGTGGCGACTGCCGCAGGCGTGCTGTTGATGCTGCACCCATGGATGGGAATGGCCACGGTGTTGACCTGGCTCATCACAGCGATCGTCTTTCGCTACTCTTCCCTGGCTGCATTGACCGCAGCCTTTGTTGCGCCCGGTTTTGCCTATGTTTTTCATGGCGGCTTGGACTTGGTTGCGGGTGTGAGCGTGATGAGCATCTTGCTGGTGCTCAGACATCGTCCCAATATCACGAAGCTCCTGCGTGGTGAGGAATCAAAAATTGGTCAGCGTTCAAAGGCTTAAGTGAAGCAAGAGCGACCAGGACGACCGGGCAGCTATCGATGGGGTGTCGATTTAGGAGGCACAAAAACCGAAGCGATTCTGCTCAACCCTCAAGGGCAGGCGATTTGGGGCCAACGCGTTCCCACGCCCAAAGGCGATTATCAAGCAAGTCTTCATCAGATTGGGGCGCTTTTGCAGGCTGCACGGCAAGCTCATCCGCCTGCTCGCCATTGCAGTATAGGGATTGGCATCCCGGGTTCTCTCGATGAGCATGGCATTGTTCGTAATGCCAATTCCACCTGGCTGATTGGTCACGCGATGAGAGATGACTTGCAGGCCTTGTTGGGCGAGCCTATCGCCATGGCTAATGATGCCAATTGTCTTGCCTTATCCGAAGCCGAAGACGGCGCTGGGGCAGGCTTTTCTTGCGTGTTTGCAGTGATTTTGGGCACAGGGGTTGGTGCCGGCTTGGTCGTTAACCGTAAGCTCTGGGCAGGTGCTGGGGGCCTTGCAGGCGAATGGGGTCATGTCAGCCTACCCTGGCCACGCGTGGATTGGGGCGAGGCTCCAGGTCCGCGTTGCTGGTGTTTGCGCCATGCGTGCATCGAATGCTTCCTAAGTGGGCCTGCACTTGCAAGCGATATCGGTCGTCACGACGGCAACGCTCAAGCTGCCCTGAACGATCCCCGTGCACCCGAGGCGCTTGAGCGCTTTTTTGATCGACTCGCAAGGGCGCTTGCCATGGTGATCAATATCATCGATCCCGAGGTGATCGTGCTCGGTGGCGGTTTAAGCCAGCTTGCCGCGATTTATGACGAGGTGCCCGCACGCTGGCAGGCCTGGGTTTTTTCAAACCGTCAACCGAAAACCCGCCTGCGTCCGGCGGTTCACGGTGATGCCTCAGGGGTTCGTGGGGCTGCCTGGTTACTTGAGTCCATGTAATGGCCAGCGCGGGCGAACGCTTGCTCCAACACGGGCAAGTTCTTCGCCCTGAAGTCCTTCGCCGCGTTCGAGCCGCATTGCCGCAGCCAGTGCAATCATTGCGCCGTTGTCGGTACAAAGCTTAAGCGCTGGAAAGTGAAGCTGATAGCCGCGACGCTCGCAAGCCAGCGTGAGTTGCCTTCGAAGTTCATGGTTGGCGCTGACGCCTCCTGCAATCACAAGCCTTTGCTGACCGGTTTTTTCCATGGCCGCCATCGATTTGCTCACCAAGACCTCGCAAATCGCAGCCTGAAGGCTTGCCGCCACATCGGCGCGCTGCTCGTGGCTGAGGGCCTCCATCGATTGCTCATCGTCAGCCTTCACCCCAAGCGAGGCAAGCTTCGTTCGCACCGCGGTCTTTAAGCCACTGAAGCTGAAATCCAAATCACCTGATCGCAGCATCGGACGGGGGAGGGGGTAGCGTGTCGGGTTGCCTTCTTCTGCAAGTGCGGCAATCGCAGGTCCACCCGGGTAGCCCAAACCCATCATTTTCGCGCTCTTATCGAAGGCTTCGCCAGCGGCATCGTCTAAGGTGTCGCCAACAAGCTCGTAATTGCCGAGTTGCTGGACTAGCATCAACTGGGTGTGGCCACCCGAGCAAAGTAAAGCAACAAAGGGAAAAGCAGGCGGATGGTCATCAAGCAGTGGTGAGAGCAAATGCCCCTCCAAATGATGGATCCCAAGACCCTTAATGCCAAGACTGAGCGCAAGCGAACTTCCAAGCGATGCGCCAACGAGTAAGGCGCCTGCTAAACCCGGACCTTGCGTCCAGGCAACTGCATCGAGATCACCAAGTTCTCGTTTGGCAGCGGCCATGCAGCGCAAAATCATCGGACTTAGGCGTGCTAAGTGATCGCGCGAGGCAAGTTCGGGCACAACACCGCCGTATCGGGTGTGCATGGCGACTTGCGAGTGCAAGGCTTCGGCGAGAATGCCGCGATCGCTGTCAAAAAGCGCAACCCCGGTATCGTCGCAGGATGTCTCAATACCTAAAACAAGCATGGACCAGATAATGCACGATGTCATTGTGGTGGGCGCAGGCGCTGCAGGGCTATTTTTTGCAGGAAGCCTTCCACCTGGACGCTTTCGCGTCTTGTTGCTCGATCACAGCACCAAACTTGCCGAAAAAATTCGCATTTCGGGCGGTGGACGCTGCAATATCACTAACCTCGAAGGTGCCAAACTCGATCGTTATCACGGTCAGGAGCCGCGCTTTGCACGGCAGGCTTTGAATGCCTTTGGGCCTGATGCCTTTCTGGCCCAATTCAGGCGTGATGGCTTATCGGTTCACGAAAAACACCGCGGCCAGCTCTTTTGCGATCAGGGCAGCGAAGCAGTGATTCGCTGGCTTGATCGTCGCGCTCAGCTAGCGGGTGCTCAGCGCATCATGGCAAGCACTGTGCACGCTGTACGGCCTGACTATGACCATGGCCCCTGCTTTAGCCTTGAGAGCGACGCAGGGCCTTTGCGCAGCCGTATGCTGGTGATCGCAAGTGGGGGGCCTTCGATACCAGCGATTGGAGCAAGCGATTGGGGGCAACGTCTTGCGGCATCGCTGGGCCTAAAGCTTATTGAGCCGCGTCCTGCCCTGGTTCCCCTCACCCTCCAAACACCCTGGATGGCCAATGCCGCCTTGGCGGGTGTTTCGCTAAAAGTTCGGGTGAGTTTGCCGACTCAGCGAAGCGCACCTAGTTTTGACGAAGACCTGCTCTTTACGCATCGAGGCTTGTCGGGGCCAGCGATCTTGCAAATTTCATCGTATTGGGCCCAAGACCAAGCGCTTGAATTACGTTGGGCACCCAATGGGCTTGCGCGCGATTTTGCCGAGCGCTGGGTCAAGCAAAAGGCCACCCAGCGGCAAAGTCTTGAGCGTATCTTTGCTGGGGCTGATCCGACCTTGTCAATGCCAAGGCGATTCTTGCAGCAACGGCTTGGCATGTCGGGTGCGCAACTGCCCGAGCTAGGTACGACGATCGATCAATGGCCTGATCGCGCGATTCGCCAACTCGGCCAGATTCTTGAGCACGATCGGTTGCTGCCGACAGGCACTGAAGGCTGGAAAAAGGCCGAAGTCGCTGCAGGCGGGGTTGATGTGACTGAGCTTGATCCGCGAAGCATGCAATCGCTTAAGCACCCTGGTTTGTTTTTTCTAGGCGAAGTGGTCGATATCACCGGATGGTTGGGCGGCTACAACTTTCAATGGGCCTGGTCGTCGGCCTGGAGCGCGGCACGCGCGATATCGGTTATACTGGAAGGCTATCTCAACGAAAGGGGGTGATGAGTCTATGCCGATTATCCGAGTCAAAGAAAACGAGCCGTTTGACGTTGCCTTGCGTCGCTTCAAACGCACTATTGAAAAGACCGGAATCATCACCGAGCTAAGGGCCCGCGAATTTTACGAAAAACCGACTGCTGAGCGTAAGCGCAAGAAGGCAGCTGCGGTTAAGCGTCATTACAAGCGTATCCGTAGCATGATGCTACCGAAGCGCAAGTACTAGGCAAGCGCTGTCAGCAGTCTGAAAGCTTCAGAAAGCCTTCAAGCGCTCGACAAGCTTCACAGGTTTTAACAGCCAAAAAAGCCGGAATGCTCCAAAGCCTTCCGGCTTTTTCTTCTTCGGCCAAATGGTGATTTAGCCAGATGGTGTTCTTTCTCCTCTCAGT
>VGHV01000229.1 GCA_016868095.1 Betaproteobacteria bacterium | reverse complement strand
TGAAGGAGTCAACGCCCATCCAACAGGCTGCATATCGTTTCGCATTGGCGGTTGGCGAGCGGCATGCAGCCTACGCGATGCAAGCGCAGCAAGCGCCCGTGGCATTGCGGATGCTCAACGCGACACTGCGCTATGTCGTCTTGGGTAATGTGCGTAGGGCTATTGGCCTCGATCGTGTGCGATGGGCTGCGACCGGGGCTGCACCGATTTCGCCTGACCTGATCCGATGGTATTGGGCGCTTGGTGTACCGCTCTTTGAGGTCTGGGGCATGACCGAGACGACCGGAGGGGGTGCGATTAATCTGCCGGGTGCTTTGAAACTCGGATCGATTGGAAAGCCGCAGGCCGGAATCAATGAGATCAAGATATCAGAACAAGGTGAGATTCTTACGCGTGGTGCCAATGTCTTTGTTGGCTACTTGAATCTGCCCGACAAGACCGCCGAGGCGATTGACGCCGAGGGTTGGCTTCACACAGGCGATGTCGGTGAAATCGATGCTGAGGGCTTTGTTCGAATTACCGATCGGATGAAGGACATCATTATCACAGCGGGTGGCAAAAATATTACCCCTAGTGAAATTGAAAACGAGTTGAAGTTTTCGCCCTACATCACCGATGCAGTCGTTGTCGGGGATCGTAAGCCGTATTTGTCGCTACTTGTGATGATTGATCATGAGAATGTTGAGCAATATGCTCAGGAGCGAAATATTCCCTTTTCCGACTTTGCGAGCCTTTGCCGCGCGCACGAAGTTCAGGCCTTGATTCAGGCGGAGGTCGATCGTGTCAATGCAAAATTCGCTAGGGTTGAACAAGTAAAAAAATTTCGTCTGATCGAGCAAAAACTTACGGCTGAAGATGAAGAGTTAACGCCGACCATGAAATTAAAGCGCAAGCTTGTTCATGAAAAGTATAAGGATTTGATCGGACAAATGTATGCTAGCGTTTAGCGAGCAATGTATCAGCCTCAACTTAAGGAGACCATCATGTCAAAAGACAAGCAACAAGAAGACAAGCAACAGGAATCACTGGCTCTGATGCAATGGGTTAGCACCCAACACGACCGTCGGGCCTTTCTTCAACTCAGCGCTGCGGGCGCCTCAATCGCATCGTTGAGCACAACCGCAGCATTCGCGCAGGCGTCCACCCAAGGAGTCGCAAAAGATCAGATCGTTCTAGGTCATATTGGTGACTTATCGGGCCCGTTGGTTTCCTTATCAAAGCCTTCAGTCAACGGCATGCGCATGCGTGTGAAGGAGATCAATGATCAAGGCGGTATCAACGGGCGCAAGATCAAGCTCAATGTTGAGGATTCAGGCTATGACCCGAAAAAAGGGGTTCTTGCTGCGCAGAAGTTGCTCACCCAAGACAAGGTTTTTGCGATGATCGGCACCCTGGGTACAGTGATTTCTCTACCCACGATTCAACTCTGCGTTCAACGTGGCGTGCCGCATCTGTTTCCAATAACGGCGCATCACGGCAACTATGAACCTTTCCATAAGTTGAAGTTTGCCTCCTTTCCTCCGTATCCTGAGACCACGGCAGCAGGCCTGAAAGAGATGTTGCGTCAGAAGGGTGCTAAGCGCATCGGTATTCTTTATCAAGACGATGAATTTGGTCTTGAGATTTTGCGCGGTACCGAAATGGCACTCAAAGCGATGCCAGGCACCGAATTGGTTGAAAAGACTTCCTACAAGCGAGGTGCAACCGATTTTTCCTCGCAAATGCAAAAGCTATTGGCTGCCAAAGTCGATTTTATTGTCTTGGGAACCATTATTCGCGAAACCATCGGCGCCATCGCCACTGGGCGGAAGATGGGCTATGCGGGTGACTTCTTCGGGTCGTCGGCAGCGTACATGCCAGCTGTTGCTAAGGCAGGTGGCAAAGTCGTGGAGGGCTTTTATGCGATGTCTGAAGCACCCACACCTTATCGTGACGATCCAAAAAATAACAAGCTATTAAATGACTGGATGGATCGTTATAAAGCGGAATACAAAGAAGATGCCGATCTGTGGTCAGTTGTTGGCTGGGTCCTGATTGATATGTTTGCTAAGGCCGCTGAGAGGGCTGGGGCTGGCCTCAATACCGACAGTTTCATCAAGGCGCTTGAATCAAATCCCTATCCACGTACCTTCCTGGGCACGCCGGACTACGCCTGGGGCCCTGATAAGCGGCTTGGCAATACGCAAATGCGTATCGCGCAAATCCAAAATGGTCGCTGGGTCACGATCAGCGACTTTATCAAGGGTTGAATTAGCTCACGATGTAGCTTGCTGCTCCGGTTGAGAGCAGCAAGCCCTCATCGTTATGTAATTCCATTTGGGTGGACGCGATGCGTCCACCGATTCGGGTAACTTTGGCGCTTGCCACGAAATACTTGCCAAGCCCTGGGCGCAGGTAGTCAATTCTTAAGTCAATCGTTCCAACTTTTGAAAAGCGCGCGATGACTTGCTGCGCGGTCTCACCGGGATGCTTGTCGGCAATGCCCATCATCACAGCACATCCACCGGTCGCATCGAGGGTGGCAGAAATCACGCCACCATGTAAACGACCGTAGGCAAAGTGTCCGACCAGATCTGATCGCATGTCAAAGCGAATTTGGGTTTGAACGGAGCGCAGCTGCAACACAGACAGCCCGAGCACTTGATTAAAGGTGATATGTTTTTCGAAAATCTCAATCAGAGCCTTTTCAAAGGCTTGTTGTTCCGAGGGGGAGCGACGCATGATTGCTGACCTTATCGACCCTTAAAGTTTGCCGGGCGTTTCTCAAGAAATGCTGCAATTCCCTCCCGACAGTCCTCGGTGGTTGCTGCCTGCGCCTGAAGCTCCGCCTCTCGATCAAGCTGCTCGCTGAGGCTTGCCCCATGGCTTTGATTCATTGCCTTCTTAATGAGGGCATAGGCCTGTGTGGGCATCGAAGCCAGGAAGTGGCCGAGCTTCAGGCTTTCGGCTTCAAGCTCTGTGTCGGGCACAACCTTATAAACAAGTCCGATACGTTCAGCCTCTTTGGCAGGCATTTTCTCCGCAAGCATCACAAGAGCACGCGCTTTTGCATCGCCAACAAGCCGCGGCAAGAACCATGTGCTGCCGGCGTCAGGGATAAGCCCAATTTTTGTGAACGCTTGCAAAAAGCTTGCCGATTCAGCGCAAATAATAATGTCACCTGCCATCGCAAGGCTCATACCAGCGCCGGCTGCAATACCGTTTACTGAGGTGATAATGGGTTTGGGCATGTCACGCATGCGTTGAATCACAGGATTAAACACAAGCCTTAACTTATCTGCGACGTGCGGTGCTGACTTCGCCTCCGAGCGCTGCGCTCCTGCCTGAGCCTCCGAACTTGATGCCCCTGTCTCAGTCTCGCTCGGGGCAAGCGCGCTTGTCGCAAGGTCTGCCCCGGCGCAAAAGCCGCGACCTTCTCCGGTGATCAAGATGGCACGTACGCTTGCATCGGATTGCGCATTCGCAAGCGCTGCATCAAGGTCACGCATTAAATCGTCGGTCATCGCATTGAGTACGGAAGGGCGGTTGAGTCGAATCGTGAGCAGCGCTTGGTCTTGGGTAATCAAAAGATTGTGACTTTGTGTCATGTTGTCAGCCCCGAAAAATGATGTAAAAAGTACAAGATATTATTCAAAAACAAATAAGAACTACGGCATAACACCGAGCTGGCGGCATGCGAGCTCATGCATGATTTCGTCGGCACCGCCCCCGATCATCATGACTTTAACTTCACGATAAATGCGTTCAGTAGCACTTGAGCGCATGAACCCCTGTCCGCCGAGTACCTGAATGGCCTGATCGGCTACATCACGCATACAGCGTGTTGCCGCATTTTTGAGTAGGGCGATCTCGCCCGCATTGGCCTGGTCCTGATCCATGGCATGGCATAGCCTTCTTGCCCAATGGATGCACGGAAGTATCGATTGCAGCATGTTAGAAAACTTATGTCGAATCACTTGGTGTTGGATCAGCGACTGCCCAAAACTTTGACGCGACCAAGCCCAGGCAAGTGATTCTTCTAGACAGACCGAAGCCATCGCAAGCGCTTGCACGGCCATGAAGAGGCGCTCGGCGTTGAAATTTTGCATGACCAGTGGAAACCCGCGATTTAGTTCGCCGACGAGTGCATCGTGCGGCACGAACACATCGTCAAAAAATAGAGCAGCTGTGTCGGAGCAAAGCCAGCCTGTTTTTTCCAGTGGCTGTCTACTTAGACCCTCAGCATTGCCTGGTACGGCAAACAAGGAAATGCCATGTGAGCCCTTTGAGCCGGTCCTTGCCGCAACAAGCAGCAAATCGGCACGCATACCCGATGTGATATACATTTTGCTGCCTTTGAGCTTCCAGCCCTGCTCGCATGCAACTGCCTGTGTTTGTATGGCTGCAACATCTGATCCGCCTGAGGCTTCGGTGACGCACAATGACCCGATGAGCTCGCCGCGAAGCAATTGGGGCAGCTCGCAGGACTGTATGCGCGTTGACGCGGCCACGGCTAAGGGCCAAACCATGATGCTATGGCTCATTAAACCTGCAATAACGCCGCCTGCCCCGGCCTGGCTAAGTGCCCAGGTGACCAATGCGCGTGACCAGCTATCTGCAGGCGTGCCCCCAAAGGCTTGTGGAAAACCAAGCCCTGTGATGCCCACTGCACCTGCCTCACGATGAAGCTCACGCGGGAGCATACCCGCTTGCTCCCAGCGATGAAGATTTGGCTTGATGGATTGCTCGACAAAACGCAACGTGCTCTTATAAATAGCACGATGCTCATCGTGTTGTTCTTGCCATTGTAGCGGATCAAGTATGGCAAGGCTTTGGCGTGGAAGGAACATGAACTTAGGCCTTGGCCTCGATACTAAGTAAATGCTGACCTGCTGC
>VGHV01000228.1 GCA_016868095.1 Betaproteobacteria bacterium | reverse complement strand
CGATACGTTCAATTTGGGCGGGATCGAGCTGGTCGTACTGAAATCCTGGCGGAGCAGGTTCACCATTCAAAAGAATCAGGGTATAACCCGACCCCAATCCCCTCATCCTCGGCGCACCACCTTGCACGCTCACACCGGGCAAGCGCTTTAAAACATCCAGAACATTCGTGTCACCGAAGCGATCAAGTTCTTCGCGGCCATAGATTTGCTTAGCCACCGAGGATTGTCGCCGCAAATCGGCGTCGGACTGCGGCTTGGCTATAACTTCAACCCGTGGCGCTCGGACGCTCGGGCGGTCAGCACCACCCGCACCGGTATCTGCTTCTTGCGCGTTGGCCACGGGCGCCGCCACAAGCAGTGGCAGCAACGCATACCGCGCGATGAACTCCCCTAAATACCGAATGAAGCGCTGGCCTACTATAACCTGAGGATTATTTATGAAACCGATCAATCGATTAATAGCCAAAGCATCACCAAAAAACTCAAGAACATTAAAAGAATCTGGCCCACATAGCGCCAAAAATCAAGTTCACGTTGCATCGCTTCCAGATCCTTGGGCGCCCATGATTCACGCACACCCTTGGGCAGTGACGACTGACCAAGCAGCAGCATAAACCCGGCCAGCAAGGTGAAGTAAATAAATAGAACGATTGAGGTTGTGCCCATAAACGATGTCGTACCCGGAAAAACAACGAAGGATTAGGCTTACACTTTCCTGCCAAGTGTACCAAGACCATCCCTATGGAATCTCCATCGCCTTTTCAAGCCCAAGGCATAGCCGACGCCTGGGCAGATTTGCAAGCGCAGGCAAGTGTGGGCCAACCCCTTGAAGCTGATGCCAACCGACTCGCCTTTGCCGATCCAGAATTTTTGTTGCGACGCGAAACCCGAGGTATTCGTTTTCAACTTGAAATGCTCAAACCTGACCTCGCGCAACGCGAATTGGGTATCGAGAGTACGGTGGTCGTCTTTGGCAGCGCGCGCGTTCTTGCCCCTGAGAAGGCTCAAGCAGCGGTAGCTGAGGCTGAAATGCAAGCTGAAGAAAAGCTTCTAAACCAGGCCAGGAAAAGACTTCGACTTGCAAGCTATTACGATCAAGCCAGGGCATTTGCCCGCATGGTTGCCCGTTATACAACCCATCAAAGCGATCCAGACAAGCGATTATTTATTTGTACAGGTGGCGGCCCGGGAATAATGGAAGCAGCAAACCGAGGCGCGTATGACGAAGGGGCACTTAACGTCGGCTTAAACATTGCACTACCTCACGAGCAAGAGCCAAATCCCTACATTACTGCGCAGCTATGCTTTAAATTCCATTACTTTGCACTGCGAAAAATGCACTTTATGATGCGCGCGAAAGCGCTTGTCGCGTTTCCGGGCGGCTTTGGCACGCTTGATGAAATGTTTGAAATGCTCACACTAGTGCAATGCCGCAAAGCCAAGCCTGTACCCATTATTCTTTACGGCAGTGAATTTTGGCATTCGCTCATTAACTTCAACATGCTTGCAGATTTAGGAACAATCAGTGAGCAAGACCTTGACTTATTGCGATTTGTCGACAGCCCGCAAGAGGCCTGGGGCGCGATCTCCGAGTTTTATAATTTATAGCTCTCATCGATGCGATCGATCTGCCGGCAAAGTGCATCAAACATGTCCCGCCCTGCCCCATAGCTTTGGTCAAGTTGAAGCGCGTCTGCGCTGCACTGGCTAGCCACTCGGTCGCTAATCGGTATGGATTCGCCGAGCGATGACATGGCGCATTGAACTTCACAAGCTCTTTGCATGGTCCACAAAATCGCAAAAGCCTGAGCAAGGCTCAGGCCCCAAGACAAAAGCCCGTGGTTGCGCAAGACCACAGCCTGCCGATCACCTATGTGCCTGAGCAAACGCTCGCCCTCTTCGGGATAAAGCGTGACGCCTTCAAAATCATGATAAGCGACTCGTTGGTAAAGCTGCGCACCATAAAAATTATGCTGATCAATGCCACGCGCCGATGAAGCCACTGCAACACCTGCCGTGGTGTGTGTATGCATCACACAATGAGCCTGCGGCATGCCTTGATGAATCGCTCGATGCAACACCATGCCGGCAGGATTCGGCTTGTAACGGGAAGCATCAATGACACGTCCTGACTCGTCGACACGCAGAAGGTTACTTGCGCAGACTTCGGTGTAGTGAAGACCAAAGGGATTGATTAGGAATTGGAGCGCCCCACCTGTGACTGAGTCGGGCAGACGAATCGTTATATGGTTATAAATCATTTCGGTCCAACCCAGCATGGCAAAGATGCGATAGCAGGCGGCCAATTCGAGTCGAGCCGCCCACTCATCGGGGTGAAAAATACTTGCACCCGAGATAGTTGGCTCGATAGATTTAATTTTCATGATGAATACCCTGAGCCTTTAGCGGGCTCAATTCAAGCGCATGCTTCTCGAGTGCATGCATCATTGTTTCAAGCTCGTCTTTGGTCGGTGCATTGGGTGATTCGCGAAATGAGAGTGGACGCATGCGATTTGAACGATCGAGAAAATACGCATGACAATCGCCTAAGTCGTGTAAATCTTTCAGAACGAACAACCGCCCCATCGGCTGCTCTGCCTTAACGAAATGAAACCGCAAAGGATGATGGGCTTCGATGAAAAGCGCGTTGGAAAATATGCCCCTAACATCCCAGAACTCAAACAAGAGAGTTTTCGCTTCGTAAAACTGAAACTTAAATTTTTCTTCGATGTCCTTTTTCAAGAACAAACCTGGACCAACGCGAAATGTTGGATGATGGCCGTCCTTTAGCGACTGCTCGATCGCCATGAGAACAATTGCCGATATAAAAATATCAATCTTTCGTGCAAGTGTTTGTATTTCTAAATCTTGATTCATTGCCATTAGGCCTCCCAAACAAACATCACAGCCAACGCTATCAGGAACGTAATCATAAGGCGCATCGCCACGGAGCAATAAGGCGCATCGCCACGGAGCAATAGGGCGCCTCGCCACAGAGCAATAGGGCGCCTCGCCACAGAGCTAACCACGAAAAATCTTGTTCAGCTTCGTGTCAGTACGATTCGGTAAAATTGAGCGCATGAATACCGCCTATCGCACCCCGCTTCCCGGTACTGCGCTCGAATACTTCGACGCACGTGCTGCCGTCAACGCCATCGCCCCAAATGCCTGGGATGGACTGCCCTACACCTCAAGGGTATTGGCGGAAAACCTAGTTCGCCGGTGCGATCCGGATAGCCTCGAGGATTCGCTGAGACAGTTGATTGAGCGCAAGCGCGAGCGTGACTTTCCCTGGTATCCGGCGCGGGTCGTGTGTCACGACATCCTTGGACAAACCGCTTTGGTCGATCTTGCAGGCTTGCGCGATGCGATTGCGGATCAGGGCGGTGACCCGGCTAAGGTCAACCCTGTGGTGCCGGTGCAATTGATCGTTGACCATTCCTTAGCCGTGGAATGCGGTGGCGATGATCCGCAAGCCTTCGAAAAGAACCGCGCCATCGAAGATCGCCGAAATGAAGATCGCTTTCATTTCATCGATTGGACGCGTCTCGCTTTTGAAAATGTCGATGTCATCCCACCCGGCAACGGCATCATGCATCAGATAAACCTGGAGAAAATGTCACCAGTCATCCAAGTACAGGCTGGCGTGGCCTTCCCTGATACCTGCGTGGGTACGGACAGCCACACTCCCCATGTGGATGCACTCGGGGTCATCGCCATTGGCGTCGGTGGTCTTGAAGCCGAAAATGTCATGCTGGGAAGGGCTTCGTGGATGAGGCTACCCGATATCGTTGGGGTGAAATTAAGCGGCAAGCCCGCGGCTGGCATGATGGCGACTGATATCGTACTGGCACTCACCGAATTCTTGCGCAAGCAAAAGGTCGTGGGTGCCTATTTGGAGTTTCACGGCGAAGGTGCAGCAGCGCTTTCACTGGGCGATCGTGCCACGATCTCTAATATGGCCCCTGAATATGGTGCAACAGCGGCCATGTTCTTTATTGATCAACAGACCATCGACTACTTAAAGCTCACGGGACGCGACGACGAACAGGTCAAGCTGGTTGAGACCTATGCCCGCACCGCTGGTCTTTGGGCAGACTGTCTGGTAGGCGCTAAGTACGAACGCAGCTTGGCATTTGATCTTTCGAGTGTGGTGCGCAATATGGCAGGGCCTTCCAACCCACACGCCCGTGTTTCAACCGCAGAATTGTCCTCCAAAGGAATCGCCGCCCCCTGGCAATCAACACCTGGTCAAATGCCCGATGGTGCGGTCATTATCGCGGCGATCACAAGTTGTACCAACACGAGTAACCCCCGCAATGTGATTGCCGCCGGGCTACTTGCCCGCAATGCCAACAGGCTTGGCCTTAGCCGCAAGCCCTGGGTGAAGTCTTCGCTAGCACCAGGATCGCGGGTGGGTGCCGAATATCTGCGTGAATCGGGGCTGCTTCCAGAGCTCGAGAAACTTGGCTTTGGCGTCGTGGCTTTCGCTTGCACGACTTGTAATGGCATGTCCGGTGCGCTTGATCCCGCAATTCAACAAGAGATCATCGAGCGCGATCTCTATGCGACCGCCGTGCTCTCGGGGAACCGCAATTTTGACGGTCGCATCCACCCCTACGCAAAGCAGGCGTTCTTGGCGTCCCCGCCCCTTGTGGTGGCCTACGCCCTTGCAGGTACGATCCGATTTGATATCGAAAAAGATGTGTTCACGGTTGTCGATGGCAGAGAAATCCGGCTCAAAGATCTCTGGCCAAGCGATGAGGAGATTGATGCGGTGATGCGCAGCTCGGTGAAGCCTGAGCAATTTCGCAAAGTCTATGGTGAGATGTTTGCGATTCGCGAGGATAAGGGCCAGCGTGTCGCACCACTCTAC
>VGHV01000227.1 GCA_016868095.1 Betaproteobacteria bacterium | reverse complement strand
AAGCGCTCTTGCAAAATCCATATCAATGCGGGCATTGACCTGTGTCTGGCCTACACCCTCCAAATCATATTCAATCGGATCCTCAACCGTAAGAATATTTGTTACGGTACTATCGAGCTGACCGAGTGCCGCATAAAGCGTGGTGGTCTTGCCCGAACCGGTTGGACCTGTTACTAAAACAATTCCATGGGGCTGACGCACGAGCTTACTCAAAGCGATACGGGTATCGTCTGCCAATCCCAGCGCTTTTAAGTCAAGTCGGCCCGCTTGCTTATCAAGCAAACGAAGCACTGCGCGCTCACCATGTCCAGTTGGAAGCGTCGATACCCTCACATCGACCGCCTTGCCCGCAACCCTTAAAGCCATCCTGCCATCTTGTGGCAGACGCTTTTCTGCAATATCGAGCGAGGCCAAAATCTTAATACGCGAAAGCAAGGCAGCGTGTAACTCGCGCCTTGGTCTGGCCACATCCCTCAAGCTGCCATCGATACGAAAACGAACCAGCGAGAAATGCTCAAAGGCCTCGATATGAATATCAGAAGCACCATCGCGCACCGCTTGGGTGAGCAAAGCATTAATCATCCGAATGATCGGTGCATCGTCTTGAGCGTCGAGCAAATCTTCAACTCTTGGCACGTCTTGCATCAATTGACTTAGATCGAGGTCGCTCTCGACTGCGTCGACCACAGCTGCTGCAGAACCGTCTTGTCTTGCATAGGCCTGAGCGATATCGCGCTCCAATTGATCTTGAGGCAGACTTTGAAAGACCAACTCCTGATCCAGGACCCTGTAAAGCTCATTCACACCAGCGCTGCTGCTTGCCTCACATTGCAAGACCAACAAACGCCCTGCGTCTTCAGCCTTAACCAGTAGTCGATGGCTGCGGGCAAAGCTATAAGGAACAAAACGAGCCGGGGACACAGGTACCCAAGTCGAATCGTCGATGGTCATCGAGGCACCTCGGGAAGCACGGTAGCCTCCTGCTTGGGCATCAACACAGCCCCAGGAAGGGTTTGCTCTTGCTGGACAGCGCGCATAAATTCATAGCGATCTTGCGTGAGTGCATTAGCCGCCTCTGCGCTTCGAAGTACACGGGGTCGGAGAAAAACCAAAAGATTGGTTTTATTTCGCGAGCGCGCATCGTAACGGAAAAGCTGTCCTGCAATCGGAATGTCGCCAAGGATTGGCACTGACTGGGTGTCACCGCTGGTTCGGTCCTCAATTAGACCGCCGAGAACAATAATTTGGCCGTCATCAACCAGCACATTCGATTCAATCGCACGCCGGTTGGTGATGAGGCCAGCACTTAAGGTTTTGTCCTGAATACTAGAAACTTCTTGGTAAATGGCAAGCTTCACCGTGCCACCCTCAGATACTTGAGGTCGCACACGCAAAGTCGTTCCGACATCGCGTCGCTCAACCGTTTGAAATGGATTAACAACACCACCACCTGCGCCGGTATTGACATAAGAGCCAGTTACAAAAGGTACGTTTTGCCCGATGATGATCCTGGCCTCTTCGTTATCAAGCGTGAGCAAATTAGGTGTTGCCAGCACATTACCGTTGGCGCGCGATTGCAAGGCATTGGCAAGCACACCCAAATTGATTAGGCCCGTGGTGTTTGATCCTGCACCCGGAAGCGGCGTGTTTCGGATGACACCGATGTTAAGCCCCTGGGCTGCGCCAAGCACATTCGTGGTGAGATCGAGAATATTCGTGCCCTCACCGCGAGCCGATAAGTTAGTACCGCCAATCGCACGCGATGCACCTGAAACCGTACCGTTTAAGAATTGCCACTGAAAGCCAAGTTCAGCAGCTTTATCGGCATTGACTTCAACAATCAATGATTCGATATAAACCTGAGCACGACGGACATCGAGCTTATCGATGACTGCACGGATATCACGAAAAACCGGCTCAGAAGCGGTAATGATGAGCGAGTTGGTGGCTGCGTCTGCTGCAATCACAACAGCCCCTAAGCGGTTAATACTGCTTGCCGGGCCACTTGCACCCGCAACACCAAGCTGACCCGACTGCGAAGCACCCATGGCCATACTTTGTCCACCAAGGCCAAGCGCACCGCCACCCTGCGGACTTGCTCCAAATCCTGTGCCAGCAAAGCCAGCAGCAGCACCTCCCATGGCGTTTGGCCCCATCGATGAAGATCCAAGGCCTTGTTGAGCCGCAGCTCCGGCATTGGTCAGACCACCAGAGCCACCACCGAGCCCTTGATTCATCATCGCTCCGGGGGCACCGTAGCCCGATGCGCCAGCGAGCGAGCCGCCAAGACTTGTGCCCTCGCCACTCAAAATGCCTCGAAGGGTTTGCGCCAATCGCGTCGCTTCAGCGTTTTTTAGATAAACCACGTGGATATTGCCGGGCTTGCCCGATGGCTGATCGACTTGATCGATAAGTTGTCTGACCTGTTCGATGCGGGCAGGCGATGCCGATCGCACCAACAATGCATTGCTTCGAGGCTCAGGAACAAGACTCACCTTGAGTCGGGCATCGTTGGCACCCACCTCGCTCGCCTCGAGTAATCGCGATACCAGCAAAGCCACCTCGCTTGCCGAAGCGTGTTTGATTGCTATCGAAACAAAATCAGCCTTGGCTGGCGCATCAAGCTCTTCGATCAATTGTGCAATACGTTCTAAATTGCTCGAGTAATCAGTCACCACCAGACTGTTATTGCTTGCCATTGCTGAAATCGTATTGTTGGGTGGCACAAGCGGACGAATGATCGGCAAAATATTGTTCGCTAACTCATAGCGCAAGCGAAAAACTCTCGTAATGACTTCCTCTCCGCTTCTGGCTGAACTCGCCTGTTGTTGAACAGGACCACCATGCAATTTTGCGTCAACTTCTGGTACGACCCTCAGGCTATCGCCGACGTGAACCATCGCAAAGAGCTGCATACGGAGCGCGCTCTGAAACAAAGCAAGCGCTTGGTCTTTCGTCAAAGGCCTGCTCGATTCCAGACTCATGCGTCCCTTCACACGCGCATCAACCAGTATTTGGCGCCCCAATAACTGGGAAAACGCTGCAGCCACGGCATCGATCTCGGCATCTCTAAAGTTCAGTTGCAGGCGATCACTGCCAACACGCTGAATCGATCCCTTGCTTTGCGAGGGTGCAGCGTTCGGTGTCGCAGAAGTAGACGTCGCAAGCGAGGTGGATAAGGCTGAGGACTGAGCCTCTGGCGATAGTCGAGGCTGGGTGTCTGAAGACGATGGGCTAGCTGCTTGGTTTGGGTTTGTAGCGCCTGGGCTAATCGCTTGAGCCGAGGGGTTTGCGGGCAATAAGGCGGCAGGCTGCTGCGCGTGGGATGCTTGAAAAAAAGGCAGCAACAGAAGTGCTGCCCATAGCTTGCGATTTGCGATGCGTCGAGCAGCACTGCGAAGTCTCTGCGACTTCATGAATTTTCCGTTATTCGTTCTATATGCTTGATTCATTGACATCCTTTATAGCGAACAGACCGCGATTGCTCTAGGGCAACAATCGCATCACCGTCGCGTCGGCCTCACGAGTCCCCATCAATGACAAAAGCGGCCTAAGCCTTGCTTCTTCCGCAGGCAGGGGGCGCGCTTCAATACGAATACCCCTTCCTGCTTCTGGCGCGGCTCGCAAATCCAGCACACCGTCAAGTGTGCGCATCGTCCATTGCTTACCGTTACCAAGGTCAAAGGCCCAGTCGTAACTTCCAAGCGGTTGAACCGGTGAAATGCGCGCAGCGAGATCGCTAATCACCAGGTTAACCCGTCCTACCGAAGGCTTAGCCGGATCAGCATGCGTAGCAATCAAAAGCTCGCTCCAGCGAAATTGCAAGCGTGCGCTGGGCTGCAAGCTGTTCCAGGGCGATCCCAGTGCGGCAAAATCAAGCCTTGGCAAATCAAGCTGTCCTGCGGGCACTTGAAGCGTTTGATCGCGCCAGGCCAAGCGCAAAGGACGATCAAGGCCTTGCATACTCACTTCGACAGCAGGACCGCCCGCGAGGAGCGCAAAGGGGTTGATGCGCCATCTCAAAGGCTCGGGCAGGACAAGGCCCTTGGCCCGATGGAGTGCCTGCGCCTGCTCACCCCCATCATCGCGACCACCTGATCCACTCGCTGCTGAGGCGCTCGTTGCCTGGCCTGACTGCTTGAAGCTGACAAGCAAAAAAGCTTGCCCATGCCAAATGGTGCCGCTTGCCTGAGCCAGGCGAATTCGGCCAGCACTTGCTCGCGCAGCAACATCGTCAAGCCAGGTTGCCGGTGCATGCAAGACTGCAGCAAGGACCATGATCAATAAGACAACAATAATCATGATGTGCTTCCAGCCGCGTCAACAAAGCGAATCCGGATCTTTAAGTGCTCACTTTGCGCAGTCCGCTCGATGCGAAATTCTGACCATTGAGTTTGTGTTTCGCGTCTGACCTCAACAAGCCAAGCCATAAACGGCATTCGTGGCACCGCTGCCGCCTCAATCACAATAGATCGTTGATCTAAAACTTTTACTGTAATACTATTCAGATCCGATCTTGCCTTCAGGCTTGCCAAAATTCTCGCTTCTAGATCTTGTCGCTTTGCCTGCGGAAGCTGTTGATCGAGACTTCGCCACGCTTGGGCTAAGGCTTGCATCTGCGCCCGCTCACGCTCAAGTCGATCCAAGCGCTCATGCAAGGCCTGCCTCGATGCTAGCATCGGTTCCACCCATGCCAAAAGTAAGACCGCAGGAAGTAGCATGCAAAGGGCAAAGCCAATCAGGCGACGCTCGCGTTGTTCAAGCGATTGGAACCATTGGGCAAGCCCTTGCAGCTGACTAGGAACCATAACCCTGCCTTGATCGTGCCTGCCATTGCATCATACCTTCCTGAGCCGTACCCCATTGCACCGACCAACCAGCTTTCGA
>VGHV01000226.1 GCA_016868095.1 Betaproteobacteria bacterium | reverse complement strand
TTGAGCATATCGCCTTGTGGCTATTACGGAGCCATTACAATAGGTTGATGATTGTATTTAACTTGCACTGTGCTAACGACCATCGGTTCGAAGGTTGGTTTGCTGGACACGATGCCTTTGAGAAGCAGCGCGATGCCTCGCTCATTGAATGTCCTATATGCGGTAGCAAGCAAGTCGCCAAGTTGCTATCAGCGCCGCGGATAAACCGCGGGGTGGCTGCGACCGAGACAACATCTGAATCCCATAACGAACATGCCAAGGCTTCGCAAGCAGTGACAGCGCATACGGCCAAAGCTTTAAGCCCAGAGCTGCAAGCTCAAGCTATGGCATTTCAGGCTGCCTGGCTGCAAATGGCACGTTATGTTGTTGAACATACGGAAGATGTCGGGCGCAGTTTCGCTGAAGAGGCGCGACGGATCCATTATCAAGAGGCACCCGAACGGAGTATTCGAGGCCAGACCAGTGCTGAAGAAGCACAGGCCTTGGCCGAAGAGGGGATTGAGATTTTGAGTATGGCGCTGCCGGCTGCGCTCAAGGGACCTGTGCAATAGATTTTGTAAGAGTTGGTTCAATGAAGTCGATTGCTTCGATGAGCCTTCGCTTGCGCGAAAGCTCAAAAGCCTAAACTTTCTAAAGCGACAACAACTCAAGATCCCCTGGTAACGGGCATCTCAACCCGATCGGCCGCGTTCGGAATCGTCATGTATTTTGCGATCTCGAGCTTGGCAATCGCGTTGCGATGGACTTCGTCAGGACCGTCGGCAAGGCGAAGTGTGCGCTGATGAGCATACATATTGGCAAGCGGGAAGTCCTGACAAACGCCGCCAGCACCATGAGCTTGGATGGCCCAATCGATGATCTGGCAGGCCATATTGGGTGCAACAACCTTGATCATCGCGATCTCGCTTCGGGCGATCTTATTGCCAACAGTATCCATCATGTAGGCGGCTTTAAGCGTGAGAAGCCTTGCCTGATCAATCATGATGCGAGCTTCGGCAATGCGCTCTTGCCACACGGTTTGGGTTGCAATGACCTTGCCAAAAGCGACTCGGCTGTTGAGTCGTTTACACATGTATTCAAGCGCTCGCTCAGCAGCACCAATCGAACGCATGCAGTGATGAATGCGTCCGGGTCCAAGCCGACCTTGAGCGATTTCAAAACCGCGTCCTTCGCCAAGCAGTATATTGTCTACAGGAATCTTAACGTTCTCAAAAATGACTTCGCAATGGCCGTGAGGGGCATCGTCGTAGCCAAAGACATTCAGGGCACGTTTGACGGTGATCCCAGCAGTGTCGCGCGGTACGACGATCATTGACTGTTGTTCATGCCGACCCGCATCGGGGTTGGTCTTACCCATGAGAATCAGCACCTTGCAACGCGGGTCTCCTGCTCCAGAGGTCCACCATTTACGACCATTGATCACATAATGATCACCTTGGCGTTCGATTCGACACTGAATATTGGTTGCATCCGACGACGCTACGTCTGGCTCAGTCATCGCAAAGGCCGACCGAATCTCGCCTCGAAGCAGGGGGTCAAGCCACTCGCGCTTAATTGCTTCGCTTGCATAGCGTTCAAGCGTCTCCATATTGCCTGTGTCGGGCGCCGAGCAATTGAACACTTCAGGTGCAAAGTGAACCCGACCCATGATCTCGCACAGGGGCGCGTATTCCAAATTATTTAAGCCCTCGGGGACGCGGGTTGAACGCGGCAAAAAGAGATTCCAAAGACCGGCTTCACGCGCCTTAGGCTTGAGCGATTCAACAACTGTCGTTGGTACCCAGGCATTGCCTTTGCGACGGTTTTCATCAACCTCGTGGTGGAATGCTTCTTCGTTGGGGTAGATATGCTCTTCCATGAAGGCAAGCAAGCGTTTGCGCATCTGCTGGACCTTGTCACTGTATTCAAATTCCATACGAACTCCCTGGTTTCAATCGAGTGGTAAAAATAAAAAAAGGTTTATGAAATACGTTTATAAATTCAATAATCTTCAGTGATAACCGTCAATCGGGTTGAGTGTGCATTTGCACGTTGGGTGTGCAGGTGAACCATCAAATAAGCTCAAACGCTCACGGTAGCGCGGACAAACCCGATTCATCGCATGTTTTGTATCAAAGCCCATCCCATTTCGGCCATTGGGCGTGCTCTTGCCCCTGACTCCTTGGCCTCGGCACTTGCTGCAGTGCCGTCGACAACCCGCTTCATAATGCCTTGCAAAATTCCCGCTAGCCGAAACATGTTGTAGGCCAGGCAAAAGGTCCAGTGCTTGAGGACTTGATCCATCGCCATCCCGGTTTGATCGCAATAAAGTTTGATGTATTCGGATTCAAGCGGAATACCGAGCGCTACATGGTCAAGCCCCGAGATACCCCTAAATGTGCCGGGTGGAATATGCCAGGACATGCAGTGATAGGAGAAGTCTGCCAGGGGATGACCAAGGGTTGATAATTCCCAATCGAGCACTGCCAATACTTGGGGCTTATCGTTGGCAAAGATCATGTTATCAAGGCGATAGTCACCATGAACAATGCAGCTTTGCTCGCCATCGGGAATATGCGCGGGTAACCACTCAATCAGGCGGTGCATCGCCTCGATCGGTTCGGTCTCCGATATGAGGTATTGCTTGCTCCAACGGCTGATCTGTCTGGCAAAGTAGTTACCAGGTTTGCCAAAATCTTCAAGGCCAACCGATACGGGATTAACTTGATGTAACTGCGCCATCGTCCGGTTCATCGCCAGATAAATGTCGCGCCGTTGTTGTTGGCTCATGCCAGCAAGACCCTGATCCCAAAGTACGCGACCCTCAACCCGATCCATGATGTAAAACGCGCGGCCAATCACCGATTCGTCCTCACAAAGGCCGAAAACCGTTGGAACGGGCACTGGGGTGGTCGCTAAGGCATGGAGTACTCGATATTCGCGCTCAATTGCATGCGCCGATGGCAGCAGTTTGGCAACAGGTCCTGGCTTTGAACGCATCACATACTGCGCGCCTGGCGTAAAGATTGCAAAGGTTGGATTCGACTGTCCACCTTTGAATTGTTCAATGCGAAGAGGGCCTTGAAAACCGTCCACATGTGCTTGCATCCATTGCTCTAAGGTCTTCAGATCAGTTTGATAACGATCTGAAACCGGCATCGTTCCGGAAAATTTATCGGCAAGCTGCGAGGGGCTTATAGGATTGGCATCGTTCATTGTTTGAGGGCTCTCCTGCTGAATTGTCTCTTGGTGATGAGCCTAGGTCGCCGCTTTCCGACTGGCGAGTCCTTTTTCGTACTCAAGTAACTGTGATTCGATCGTTGAGAAACGTTCCGTCGATTGAATCCAGTCGCCAGGCCACAGGTTGACAGCCCTAACGATACTGTTTTGGGGACTTTGTGCTGCGTCGATCAAATTGATACACGCGGGCTGTTGCAATAAGTTGCCAAGCCATCCCTCACCGGCACATAACCACCAACTTAGCAAAGCGCGATTGATGCCCCCGTGCAAGACCCAAAGCGCGCTCTGCCAAGTGGGGTCGGAAAGCTCACGCTCAACAATCGGTAGCACCCGTTGATAGACCTCAGCGATCGACTCGCCGCCTTGAAATCGTGTGGCGCTCGAAGGCCGTCCGCGGAAGATGCTTAAAAAGGCCTCGTGTAAGTCATCGCCTTCGAGTGCTTCATAATCGCCTTTTCGAATCTCTTGCAAAGCTTCAAAGGCCTCGAGCCTTGGGGCATTGTCAGGCTTGATTTGTTCAAGCACCAGATCAGCCGTTTGCCTGGTTCTGAGCAGATTAGAGGTGATGACACGATCGACTTGTACGCCGTGTGCAGCGAGGATAGCGCCGGCAGCTTTTGCTTGGTTGATGCCCCGCTCATTAAGTGCAACGGTATCAGCGTCAACAGGTGTGCCATCTTGGAGGAAATAAGACACACTGCCATGACGCATCAAGATAATGCGTCTGCGTTCGGGAGCTTGGTAGCGTTTGATCATTAAAAAGATACCGATTCGTGAAGTAGCGATACGTTGACTTGAGCCCGGCGCTTCAACCATACACTAGGGCGATAGCGAGGCTCTAGGGTGGTTGCATAAAGGCCATCCATGACCGCAAGAAGGCGTCTGGGCCCAATCGCATCACCCATGCTCAGGGGGCCAACCGGGTAGCCAAGCCCGATGCGTACAGCGTCGTCGATATCCATGGGCGAAGCGACCGCTTGTTGGGCCATATCACAAGCAATCGACACGATCATCCCGATGACTCGCTGAGCAATAAATCCTGGACTGTCCCCTAGCAGAGCGACCGATGCCCCGTCGCTTGAAAAGAGTTTGCCTGCCATGGCCAAGGTTTCGCGTGTGCTGGTAATCGTACCCATGATGCTGCGTACGCTGCATTGCTTCCAACCGAAGGGAAAAAGCGTATCAATAGCAATGCAGCGACTTGCATCAAGACCGAGACGATGGGCCATGGAGCTAGCGTCTTCGCCTAATGGGCAGAGCACAATCAGCGCGCTTGTTGATGCTTGATCATTCGCTTCGCAGGCTAAACCGGCTTCACCGATGAAGTGTTGTAGTGATTCCAAGACCCATGGAGGCTGGGCACCAAGCATTGGAGCGATCCAGACACTGGAACATTGTTGATCTTCTGCCAATAGTTCTGGGAGTCCGGGCCATGGAAGCTCTTGTTTTTTGGCATCGATATAGCGATAAAAACCTTCGCCTGTCTTTCTTCCAAAAAGTCCGGCAGCCATTCGCTGTGCGGTAATAACCGAGGGGCGGTAGCGTGGCTCTTCGTAATACTGGTGGTAAATCGATTCCATCACCGGGTGCGACACGTCGATGGCGGTGAGGTCCATCAACTCGAAGGGGCCGAGTTTAAAACCCTTACTATCGAACTGAACCTGGTCGCGCAATAGG
>VGHV01000225.1 GCA_016868095.1 Betaproteobacteria bacterium | reverse complement strand
CAAGCGCATTGCTTGAGGTGCTCGATCCTGAGCAAAACAGCACCTTTGTCGATCACTATGTTGAGGTCGAGTACGACTTATCGGATGTGATGTTTGTAGCGACCGCTAATACCCTCAACATTCCCCCAGCATTGCTCGACCGTATGGAAGTGATTCGTTTATCGGGCTATACCGAAGACGAGAAAGTTCATATTGCTCAGCGCTACTTGCTGCCCAAGCAAATGAACAATAACGGTCTAAAAACTAACGAGCTCAGTGTGGCCGAGTCGGCGATTCGAGACGTTGTTCGCTACTACACGCGAGAGGCCGGTGTTCGTTCACTCGAACGCGAAATCTCTAAAATTTGTCGCAAAGTGGTGAAGGCGCTTTTGCTTGCCAAGAAGTCGTCAAAGGTTCAGGTCACCAGTAAAAATCTAGATAAATACCTTGGCGTTCAGCGATTTACTTTTGGAATTGCTGAAAAGGAGAATCAAATTGGCCAGGTTACCGGGCTTGCCTGGACCGAGGTCGGTGGCGAGCTCCTGACCGTCGAGGCTGCGGCAGTTCCTGGCAAAGGTAAGGCCCTGTCGACTGGGAAGCTTGGCGATGTCATGCAAGAGTCGGTGAAGGCTGCCATGACGGTAGTGCGCCGGCGTGCTGCCAGGCTTGGCATCACCAAAGATTTTAACGAGAAGTGGGACTTGCATGTCCATGTGCCCGAAGGCGCAACGCCTAAAGATGGACCGAGTGCAGGGATAGCGATGACAACGGCCATGGTTTCTGTTTTCACGGGGATTCCGGTGCGATCGGATGTGGCCATGACAGGTGAGATCACTTTAAGAGGTGAAGTGCTGGGCATTGGTGGCCTCAAAGAGAAATTACTCGCAGCGCATCGTGGTGGTATTAAGACCGTTCTTATTCCTGAAGAGAACGTGAAAGACCTGCAAGAAATTCCAGATAATGTCAAAAACAGGCTCGAGATTGTCCCTGTTAAATGGATCGATCAAGTGCTCGATCTGGCCCTGCAAAGTAAGCCTGCGCCGCTTCCCGAGGAAACAGAGGATGCGGCAAAGCCAGTTGCTGAAGCAGCGGTGCTTAAGACAAGCGATGAAAACGCAAAACTCGAGCGTCTTAAGCACTGAGCGTGCTAGAATGGAGAGCTCAAGTAGGGTGCTTAGCTCAGTTGGTAGAGCGGCGCCCTTACAAGGCGTAGGTCGGGGGTTCGAACCCCTCAGCACCCACCAAGTTGTTCCTGCTTGAGATGAAATTTGAGTTACAATAGATGAATTCGGAGTGGTAGTTCAGTCGGTTAGAATACCGGCCTGTCACGCCGGGGGTCGCGGGTTCGAGTCCCGTCCACTCCGCCAAGACTGAACAAGCGATGAGCGAAGAAATATAGCAATCGCGCAAATGAGGGCGAACGAAAGTTCGCCTTTTTTGTTGGAGCTCAAGATGGGCCTTTTTGAATGGATCCGAGATCACAAGCGTTTGATGCTCGGCGCCCTTATTGTTCTCATTTTTCCTTCCTTCGTATTCTGGGGTATCTCGGGCTATGATCAGTTCATGGGCGACGGCACGCATGTTGCCGAGGTCCATGGAAAGCCTATTCCCCGGGAGCGTTTTGAATCGGCTCATCGCGAACAACTCGATCAAATGCGACGTGTCGCGTCGATGACTGGGCGGGCAGTCGATTCCGCCACACTTGATAACCCAGCGCTTCGGCAGGAAGTTCTCGATCGATTAATTCAAGATGCCTTATTACAGGGACAGGTCTTCGATAGGCGTATCCATGTTGGTGATATGCGGCTTAGGGAGGAGATTGGCAGCATCCCCAATCTGCGACAAGCTGACGGTTCGTTTAACTTAGAACAGTATAAAACCTTGCTCGCTGCCCAAGGTAAATCTGAATTTCAGTTTGAGCAGAGCTTAAGACAAGAGCTTGCGCTTCGAACCCTTCCTGATGCTCTTGGAAGTAGCGGTTTTCTGCCTACGCCTGTGCTTCAGTCGATTGTTGCGGCTCAACTCGAAAAGCGTGAGATCAGGCAGCGGCTATTGACTGCCAAGCAGTTCCGCGACCAGGTCAAGCCCACACCCGAGCAACTTGAAGCGTTTTTTAAGAAGGAATCAAAGCGATTTGAGCAGTCAGCCTATGCAGATGTTGAGCTCTTAGTTTTGAGTGCGAAGGATTTGGTAGCAGGCGAGACCGCTGACCCGGACGCTGTAAAAACCTTTTATGAACAAAACCCCAACCGATTTGGCGAGCCAGAGCAGCGTCGTGCAAGCCACATCTTGTTTGAACTTTCAGCGTCGGCAAGCGAGGCAGCCAAGGCGCAGGCGATTGATCAAGCAAAATCTGTTCTCGTATCGATAAAGGAGGGTAAGGACTTTGCCGCGCTTGCCAAGCAGTGGTCAAAAGATTCTGGCTCGGCGGCTCAAGGTGGCGATCTGGGGTTTTTCAGCCGTGATGCGATGGTGAAGCCTTTCGCCGATGCGGTTTTTGCGATGAAACCTGGAGCGATTTCTGAGCCGGTCGTGAGTGAATTTGGTGTGCATGTCATCAAGCTAACCGATATTCGTCCTGCCAAGCTCAAGCCCTTCGAACAGGTTCGTGGTGATATTGAGCAACAAATGAAGCAGGAAAAGGCGCAAAAGCGCTTCACCGAATTGGCCGAGAGTTTTAGCAACATCGTCTATGAACAAAGCGACAGTCTGCAGCCAGCCGCAAAAAAGATTAGTCGTCAGACCCAAAGCTTTAAGGGCCTTCGACCCGATGGGCGATTTCAGTCAAATCAGGCCAAAGCGATGGAAAAGGCTGATATCGATCCTCGGGTCTTGAGAGCCGTTTTTTCAGAAGAGTCTATTCGATCTAAGCGTAATACCGATGCTATCGAGATTGCCCCCGGTGTGTTGGTGTCAGCACGCCTAAACCAGTACCAGCCACCGAGCAGTCCGCCGCTTGATGCGGTTCGCGATGCAGTCGTCGAAGCATGGGTTGTGCAGGCTGCGATGGAAAAGGCAAAGCTTGAGGGTGAGCAATTGATCGAAGCCTTAAACAAGCAACTTTCCGGCTTTGAAACAAGCCAATTGAAGTCTGCCGAGCTCTTTAAAAATCAGGCTATTCAGGGCCTTATGCAATCGTTTTCCGAGCCTATGGTGATTGGTCGCGGTCAACCCGCTGGGCTCGATCAAGCAAGCCTTGTGGCAGCATTTAAGCTGGGTACTCAAGCTAAGCAACGAGTCGTTGGTCTAACGGTCTCGGATCAGGGTTACCGTGTGATCGTGCTCGGATCGATTATTCCTGCGCCAGCGGACCAGTTGAAGTCATCAGTCCCGATGATTCGCGATCAACTCGCATCGCTTGAAGGACGTTTGTTGTCAGAACAATATCTAAAGTATCTTCGTGCACAGGCAGACGTAAAAACATTTCCTAATCGGATCGCCAGTACATCGGCAAAGCCCTGAGGGCAGATCCAACCTCGATCCGCGGGCTTTCGCGCGCGAGTGAGCTTGCGAGATCGCGGATCGCGCTTGGTTCGAGACTATCGAGCGAAACAACTCGCTTGCACGCCTGATAATTTTTGCCCATCGAACGATCGTATAAGGGGTCGTAATACCTCTCAAGAAGTATGCTGACTAGATCTGTCAAACGACCTTCGCTCAGGCATGACATCAATGCGTCGAAGGTCTCAAGGCTCATAAAGGGCTTAAGTTTTTTTAGTTGTCCTGCTAAGCCTTCGGGTTGGTCGATCCAATGTTGATAATGTTTTAAAAGATACTGAGTTCTGATGTTTAGGTTGACCTCAAGCTGATAGTGGGCGGATGCGCGCATCCCTTCAATCAATGATTCCGGTATTTGAATCATGCCTATTTTTCGACTTTCGGACTCGAGCCAAACTGGCCTTTCAGGTCTGCATTGTCCGAGCCTAAACCACAATTGACTTTCAAAAAGGCGCTGACTTGGCTGTAGAAGGTCGGGTTCTTCGCCAAGCAGTGATCCTCGATGTTTTGCCAAGGCCTCCAAATCAATAACCTGTTCGGCTTGTGCTTCGAGTTGATGTAGCAAATCGGTTTTACCGCTACCTGTTCTTCCAGCAATGATTTGAATATGAAGTTGCTTGGCACGCTTTGCCGTATCTTCCATCACCCAGTGCCGAAAGGCTTTGTAACCACCTTCCAAAACATCACAGCGAAAGCCAATCCGCGCTAAGACCGTGGATAAAGACCCGGAACGGTTGCCACCGCGCCAACAATAAATCAGCAGGCGTGCATGCTTATCGAGCGCTCGCGCATGTTGTTCGATAAGGCTTGCAATATTTCTCGCTACCAAAATAGCGCCTTCACGCTTGGCCTTGAATGCACCGTCGCGCTGATACATCGTACCGATGGTTGCACGCTGGTGATTATCTAAAACCGGCCAATTCACTGCGCCTGGCACATGGTCGAGTTGAAACTCCGCTGGTGTTCGGGTGTCGATGATGAAATCATACGACCAGCAATAAGGCGCTGAGCCGGACCAGTTACTGCCGAAGCATTGGTCCACGGTCACTGAAAGAGCTTGTTTCATCGCTTGAGCATATCGCCTTGTGGCTATTACGGAGCCATTACAATAGATTGATGATTGTATTTAACTTGCACTGTGCTAACGACCATCGTTTCGAAGGTTGGTTTGCTGGACACGATGCCTTTGAGACGCAGCGCGATGCCTCGCTCATTGAATGTCCTATATGCGGTAGCAAGCAAGTCGCCAAGTTGCTATCAGCGCCGCGGATAAACCGCGGGGTGGCTGCGACCGAGACAGCATCTGAATCCCATAACGAACATGCCAAGGCTTCGCAAGCAGTGACAGCGCACACGGCCAAAGCATTAAGCCCAGAGCTGCAAGCTCAAGCTATGGCATTTCAGGCTGCCTGGCTGCAAACG
>VGHV01000224.1 GCA_016868095.1 Betaproteobacteria bacterium | reverse complement strand
TGCTTGACGCTGATGGTCGGGTTGTGTTTGGGGCTACCGTCGAACTTGAGGAAGTCGAGTCAGGTCATACCGTCACCTACCAAATAGTGGGCGACGATGAGGCCGATATCAAAAAAGGAAAGATTTCGGTCTCTTCACCAATCGCTCGCGCAATGATTGGGAAGTACGAGGGCGATCCGATCGATGTTCAGGCGCCAGGCGGCGTGAAGTCCTACGAAGTGCTTGCGGTTCGCTACGAATAATCCTTGGGCCGATAAAGCACTAGAAGCTTGCCAATGGACTGCACGGGCGCACAGCCTAAGGCTTCGCAAAGGGCTTCCAAGATAGCTTGGCGGGTCTGTCGATCGTCACCTGCGACTCTCACCTTGATCAATTCATGGGCCCTTAACGAGCGGTCTGTTTCGCGTATGACGGCTTCGCTTAGCCCTTCTTGGCCGATCATGACGACTGGATTAAGGTGATGAGCAGCTGCTTTGAGCGACTTTCGCTCGGCTGCGCTGAGAATCAGGGATACGCCACTGCTTTGTCCGTCGATCTGGCGATCGATCAACAGCGCATTACGGGCTCGGCCTTCGGCGGTTTCAGCGCGGTTGCCAAGGGTTTTTTTCTGCGTGCTGGTGGCCTTTACACCCGTACTGTTGCTGGAAGTTTTTTTGGAGGCCGTGCGAGAGGTCTTCTTTGGGCTGCTTGATCGCGATGAGTCGCTTCTTGATGAAGCGCTGCGCGATGAAGTGCTTCGTGAAGTGGCGCTGCGTGAAGAAGAGCGTTTGCTTGCGGGTGTTGTTCGTTGATTCATGAGGTGATTGTAAAGCGATGCAAAAGATCTTGGTGACAGGCGGTGCAGGCTTTTTAGGTTCGCACCTTTGCGAGCGTTTGATCGAGGTCGGTCATGATGTGCTTTGTGTCGATAACTACTTCACAGGCAGTAAGGCGAATATCAAGCATTTGCTCGATCATCCTCATTTTGAGTTGATGCGCCACGACGTGACTTTCCCGCTTTATGTGGAAGTTGACAGAATTTTTAACTTGGCCTGTCCGGCGTCTCCCGTTCATTATCAGCACGATCCCGTACAAACCACCAAAACGAGTGTTCATGGCGCGATCAATATGTTGGGGCTAGCCAAACGGGTCAAGGCACGCATTTTGCAAGCATCGACAAGCGAGGTCTACGGCGATCCGGAGGTTCATCCTCAGCCCGAGTCCTATTGGGGAAAGGTTAATCCGATCGGTGTTCGAAGCTGTTATGACGAGGGCAAGCGCTGCGCCGAAACCTTATTTTTCGATTACTGGCGCCAGCACCAGTTACAAATCAAAGTGGTCCGCATTTTCAACACTTACGGACCAAGAATGCATCCGAATGATGGCAGGGTGGTGAGTAACTTTATCGTGCAGGCGCTCAAGGGTGAAGACATCACCATGTTTGGTGACGGTAGCCAGACCCGAAGCTTTTGTTATGTCGACGACTTAATTGAAGTCATGCTTCGAATGATGGATTCGCCCGCCACCTTTATTGGGCCGGTCAACATAGGCAACCCCGGCGAATTCACCATGCTCGAACTTGCTGAGATGGTCTTGCGCCTGACGGGTTCGCGCAGCAAGATCAGCTTTAAGCCGCTTCCTTCGGATGACCCTAAACAGCGCCGCCCCGATATTTCGCTTGCCAAGCAAGCGCTTGACTGGGAGCCCAAGGTCTCACTTGAGGAGGGGCTCGTAAAAACGATCGCCTACTTCAGACATTTGCTCGCAACGTCCTGAGCTTATACAGGTTTTGAGATTTATACAGAGTTTTGGGACTTTAGGTTTTCAACATAATTTACTTAAACTCTGTATAAATCGATCCCGACAAGGATTGACCAAGAGGAGTTTGCCTTTGGACCCAATTAGGAATCCTTTTTCGCCGGGTGCAGGCACGCCACCCCCTGAGTTGGCGGGGCGGGATGAACTCTTGTCCGCTGCACGTGTTGCCATTGCGCGCGCGCGCGCGGGTCGTCCTGCAAAGAGCAAGATTCTCGTCGGACTGCGTGGTGTCGGGAAGACGGTTCTACTCGAACGCATAAGGTTGGATGCGGAGCGAGAGGGAGCCATGACTATTTTTCTCGAGGCACAGGCAGAGCGATCCTTGCCGGCGCTGCTCGCGCCGCAATTAAGGCTTGCGCTGTTAAGGCTTAGTCAGCTTGATTCAGCTCGAGCGCTTGCGGTCCGTGGCTTGCGTGCACTGGCGGGTTTCGCCAGAAGGCTAAAAATCAATTTTGCGGATATCGAGGTTGGCGTCGACTTCGAGCCAGAGCCTGGCTTGGCGGATAACGGCGACTTCGAGCAAGATCTTGCGGTATTGATCTCGCAAATCGGAGAGGCAGCCAAGGCTGCTCAAACCGTATTAGTCATATTGTTTGATGAGCTTCAGTATGTGCCGTCGGCCCAGCTTGCACCGCTGATAAGTGCCCTGCATCGAAGCGAACAGCTATGCTTGCCTCTTGTCCTGGTAGGTGCCGGTCTGCCGTCGCTAAGGGCGCAAATGGGTAATGCCAGAACTTATGCAGAGCGGCTCTTTGACTTTCCGATGGTCGATGCACTAAACCCAGAGTTTGCGCGCTTGGCAGTCATCAAACCCTTAAATGCTCAGGCTGTCGATATTACGCAAGAAGCGATCGAGCAGATCTTAGAACAGACCAGAGGCTATCCGTATTTTCTTCAGCTTTGGGCCAGCTATGCCTGGCTGGCAGCAGAGCATTCACCCATCGATATGGCATGCATTCAGCGAGCATCAGCCGCTGCGATTGCTGCACTTGATGAAAGTTTTTTCAGACTTCGTTTCGATCGCCTAACCGAACGCGAGCGCTTGTACCTTCAGACCATGGCTATCTTAGGCCCAGCCCCACATCGTTCGGGGGATATCGCAGCGCAGTTGGGCGTCGACGTGTCCAAACTCGCACCGATTCGAAGTGCCTTGATCGCCAAGGGGATGATCTGGAGCCCCAGCCATGGACTAACTGCTTTTACCGTTCCGATGTTTGACGAATTCATGCTTCGGATACTTCCTAAAGGACCATGATGCCTGCTGGCAAAAAGCATCGCTTTAATCAAAACTGGATGCATCGGCATCTCAACGATCCCTATGTCCGAAAAGCCCAACAAAAAGGCTATCGGTCTCGAGCTGCCTTCAAGCTTGCCGAAATCGACGATCAGGACAAATTAATCAAGCCTGGCATGTGTATTGTTGAATTAGGTGCGGCACCTGGCTCTTGGACGCAGGTTGTGCGCGAACGCTTAGGCTTTGCGAGCCAGGCCTTGCGAGGCAAGCTCATCACACTCGATATGTTGGCGATGGAGCCGCTCGATGGGGTTTTAAGCCTGGTTGGTGACTTTCGTGAGGAAGAAACCTTGCGAGTCCTCCAGGAAGTCCTGCCCGATGGCGGATGTGATCTTGTGATTTCGGATATGGCACCCAATTTAAGCGGTGTGGCTTCAGCAGATACTGCTCGTATGGGTGATTTGATTGAGCTCGCACTTGAGTTTTCTGCCGTTCACCTAAAACCCGGTGGTTGTCTTTTAGTCAAATGCTTTCAAGGCAGCGGCTTTAGCCAATGGGTTGAGTCCTACAAGCGCGAGTTTCGGCAGGTTTTCATTAGAAAGCCCAAGGCGAGCCGGGAAGAGTCTGCGGAGACCTATTTGTTGGGCAAAGGTTTGTTGCCTAGGGCTTAAGAAACATGAATATCCCCTTGCGAACCCTTCAGTGGCGAAGGTCATTGAGATTACGTACACTGCAAGTTCCAGGAAGGAGTAAATCGATTGAATAACGTCTTCTCCAAAGCCGCCATTTGGCTAGTCATCGCGCTTGTCTTGTTTACGGTTTTCAAGCAATTTGATAACCGGAGCACAAGTTCAGGTAATTCAGTGCCTTACTCGGAGTTTCTCGACGACGTGAGAAATGGCCGAATTAAGAGCGTTGTGATTAGCGACACCACCGGGACGGCCGACATTAGCGCAGTCACCGTCGATGACCGTCGGATCCGTACAACAGGCACTTATCTCGATCGTGGCCTAGTTGGCGATTTGGTGACTTACGGCGTGAAATTCGACGTCAAACCGCGCGAAGAACAATCATTTTTAATGAGCGTGTTTGTGTCCTGGTTCCCGATGCTTCTGCTTATCGGCGTTTGGGTCTTTTTCATGCGTCAAATGCAAGGCGGTGGCAAGGGCGGTGCTTTCTCCTTCGGGAAATCACGCGCGCGCATGCTCGATGAAAACAATAACCAAATCACCTTCGCCGACGTTGCAGGTTGCGACGAAGCAAAAGAGGAGGTGCAAGAGCTTGTTGATTTCCTGCGCGATCCGTCGAGATTCCAAAAACTTGGTGGACGAATCCCACGTGGTGTTTTGATGGTTGGCTCACCCGGTACCGGTAAAACATTGCTGGCAAAAGCAATTGCCGGTGAAGCCAAGGTACCTTTTTTCTCGATCTCAGGTTCTGATTTCGTGGAAATGTTTGTCGGCGTGGGTGCGGCCCGTGTCCGCGACATGTTTGAAAACGCCAAAAAACAGGCGCCTTGCATTATTTTCATCGACGAAATCGATGCGGTTGGTCGTCAGCGCGGCGCTGGCCTGGGTGGCGGTAATGACGAACGCGAACAAACACTCAACCAAATGCTGGTTGAGATGGATGGCTTTGAGACCAACCAAGGCATTATTGTGATCGCCGCAACCAATAGGCCCGATGTGCTTGATCCCGCCTTGTTGCGTCCTGGTCGCTTTGACCGTCAGGTAGTTGTACCCCTGCCCGATATCCGTGGACGTGAGCAAATCCTCACTGTCCATATGCGCAAGGTCCCGATTTCGCAAGACGTCAAGGCCGATATTATCGCCCGTGGTACCCCTGGTTTTTCAGGTGCCGATCTCGCTAACCTGGTCAAC
>VGHV01000223.1 GCA_016868095.1 Betaproteobacteria bacterium | reverse complement strand
AGCGGGAAATAATCGAAGCTGGGGTGCCGTTTGGCACAACGATACCCTGCCAAGCACTCATCTCAAAGCCTGGGATAAGGCTCTCAGCAATAGTTGGCAGTTCGGGCAATACCGAGGAACGTTTGCTCGTTGCCACAGCCAGTGCGCGTAGTCTGCCATCACGAATCATGGGCAAGGTTGAATTGATGGTGTCAACCATGAATTGCACCTGCCCACTCGCTAAATCAAGCATCCCCGGTGCGCTGCCCTTGTAGGGCACGTGGGTGGCGCTAAAGCCAGCATCCTTAGCAAGTTGTGCGGCAGCCAGATGCGTGATGGTCCCCGCACCCGAAGAGCCAAAGTTAATCTGGCCTTTCCGAGCCTTGGCCCAGTCGACAAACTCACGCAAATTCTTTGCTGGTACCTGCGGATTGATAACCAAGACTAGCGGGACGGTTGCCGCAAGGCCTACGGCCGCAAAATCCTTGAGCGGGTCATAGTTAAGTTTGCTGTAAAGCGCTGGGGCAATCGTTATCGCTGACGTGTTATAGAAAATAGTGTAACCATCTGCTGCTGCACGTGCGACTTGCTCTGCGCCAAGATTGCCGCCTGCACCAGGGCGGTTTTCAACCACGACTTGCTGACCTAGTAAGCGAGCAAGTTCGCTTGCAATAATTCTTGAGACGATATCGGTCGGCCCGCCAGGTGGAAAAGCAATTACCATGCGAACGGGCTTCGTAGGCCAGCCCGCTTGGGCGTGGGCTGCGCTCGCCATACTGCCTGCAAGCAAAGGCGCAGCGAGCCAGCTTGCGCCAAGAGCACTGGTTTTGCCAAGCAGTGCTCGGCGGTGATGTTTAACGCCTGAATTTTTAATGGTCTTGAGAACATTCATGGCTGCATACCCCAATGAAATTGATCTAAAACTTGGCCTGGTCCAACCAAGCCATCGATCGGTTGTTGACCATCAAAGACCCGGGTGCCATTGACCCACACCCCTGCAAGGCCTTGCGGTCGTCGAATCAAGCGAGAGGCAGGCTTGTGGCCGGGCGCAGCGGGTAAATCTGACACCCGTTGCAAAGGACTTATACCCACTTGGATGGGATCAAAAAGCATCAGGTCTGCCCAGCAGCCAAGCTCAAGCCGCCCGCGCTTTGCAATTCGGTAACGCTGCGCAGGCTCTGAGGTAAGCCTTGCAATGCCTTGCGACCAGCTCATGGCCTGTCGATCGCGCACCCAATGCCCCAGAAAATGTAAGCCGTAGCCGGCATCGCACATAAATTTTAAATGTGCACCAGCGTCCGAAAGCGTGATCAAACCGGCTCGATGAGAAATTAATGGCTGAACCCCGTCGTCGTTAGCATTAAATAACTGCGCTAAAAACTCGGTTTGCAAGCCGTCCATCAAGGCCAAATCGAAAAAGCAATCAACCGGATCCTGGCCACAACAGGCTGCAATGGCAGCGATCGATTGTGATTCAAAACGCTGTACTTTTGGATGTGAGGCATGGCCAACAAAAATCCTGTCCCAGCGGCCGCTAAACAAAACGCCAACTGCAGGATTTTTTAGATCTTGTTTGAATGCCTTTCTGAACGCTTCGCTCTCATAGTGAGAACGCTTGCCAGCCTCATCGGCACTTTTAATCCCCGCAAAACTTGGGTGGCTATAAAGCAGATAAGGATCTAGTAAATTGAACTCAAAACTCAGGGGTTGGCAACTTGTCTGAATATAAACCTCACGGCCCTGATCCTGCAAAGCTGCAACGCGCTCGTAATAACTCAATCCAAGCTCGGGTTTATCGTCGTTATACATCGTGAGCACGGTCGACAAGAACATCCGTGCTCCGGTAAGCGTATGAAAACTCGCAAGCTCTTCAGGCGTAACGCGTGGCCCTGTAGCCATCATGAAAACACCACGTTGTTCCTGTCCGAGCACCTCGATGAGCGATTGCAACTCCTGGTGATCGGCAACGGTCGAAGGCATCGGCGCGCCCTGCCAGCCGCTGTGATTGGGCGAGAACGAAGAAGCTAAGCCGATCGCGCCTGCGCGTAGGGCGCGTGCAACTTCATGTCGCATTTGCTCAAGTTCTTGCGTGTTCGGGGCTCGGTGCGATGCATCCTCACCCATGACCGCTGTGCGTATTGTGGAGTGCTGAGCAAAGACGGCCATGTTGAGCCAGGGCTTGGCTTTTCTGAGCGCAACCAAATATTCTTCAAACGACTCAAACGACCATTGAACCCCAGCGCGCAAGGCCTCAAGGTCCATGCCTTCGACGACCGAGAGATTTTTCAAAAGCAAATCACGGTGCTTGGGTCGATTAGGGGCGATGCCAAAGCCACAGTTGCCAGCAACCACCGTTGTTACACCAAGGCTGCACGAGGGTGACAAGCTAGGGTCCCAAAGCGCTTGTGCGTCATAGTGGGTGTGTAAATCAATAAGGCCTGGCGCTAAAAAAAGCCCGCGGGCATCCATCGTTTGCCTTGCAGCGCCTAGGTCTTTACCAATTCCTGAGATCACCCCGCCCGCCATGGCAAGGTCGGCCTCCATGGGCGCAGAGCCCTTGCCGTCAAAGAGCAAGGCTCCCTTGATGAGCCAATCATGCATCGAAATTCATCCTAGTTGTCGTGGAGTCGTCTGAGGCCTCAATCTAATCGCTGACTTGTGCGCCTCCAAGACCATTTGGTGGATTGCCGGACCCAAATGTTTGATGATCCAAACAATTTGTCAGCAATTGGAACGATGAAGTCCATGCAAAAGCATGATTGAATGTTGGTTTTGCACTTTCCGATGCGATGGAGACTAAATGATGTTAAAGCCCGACACCTTAACCATCCATGTGGCACGGTCGATTGAGAGCGAAACACGGGTGGCAAACATACCGGTGTTTCGTGCTTCGACCGTACTCTTTGACAGTCTTGAGGAGGCCGCTCAACGCGCTCAGGCTGTGGCACGCGGTGATAAAGGTGCAAGTACTTATGCCACCGCTTCAACACCGACCACCGCAGCGCTGATGGATGCACTTGAGCACATCGAAGGGGCAGGCCATGCGACCCGCGCATGTCTTGCACCCTCGGGACTGTCAGCGATTGCTACATTGTTGATGGCTTTACTTAAGCCTGGCGATGACTTAATGGTGATTGACTCGGTCTACGGGCCAACACGCAATTTCTGCCAATCGGTACTTGCTCAATGGGGTGTAAGTACCCGCTTTTACAGCCCTGATTCGAGTGCTGAGGCACTTGAAGCGATGCTCCTGCCAAACACGCGTTTGATTTACCTTGAAAGCCCGGCAAGCTACACCTTTGAAATTCAAGATGTCCCTGCGATTGCAGCAATGGCAAAAAGGCATGGGGTGCTCACAGTCATTGACAATGCCTGGGCTTCGCCGATCATGGCCAATCCCTTTGACTGGGGTGTGGATGCATCAGTGCTACCGCTGACTAAATATTGGAGCGGTCACTCGGATGTTTTGATGGGTGCCACGGTGGTCCGCGAGGCCTTATGGCCTGCCTTATGGAAGACACAGCGCGACTTTGGGATTTGTGTGGGTGGCGATGACGCCTACTTGGTCTTGCGTGGTCTTCGCACGGCTGCTGTGCGTATGCGCAGCCACGAGCAATCGGCCATGCGGGTTGCGCAATGGCTTGAACAACGCCAAGGGATCGCAAGGGTGATTCATCCTGCGCTCGCCTCGCATCCCCAGCATGCCTTATTTAAACGTGACTTCAAAGGTGCAAGCGGCTTATTTGGCTTTGTGCTTGACCGTGCTTATTGGGGCCTTGCTGAAACCGCAAACGGACCCGAGGATCCGCAAGCGGCGCGGCTTCTAGCTGCGCTATGTGAGGGACGCCGCCACTTTGGCATGGGTTATTCCTGGGGGGGCTTTGAGAGCTTGATCATGCCCGGACGCCTGAGCGCACTAAGAAGCGCCAAGCCCTGGCAAGAAGGACCGCTCTTGCGGGTTCATATCGGTTTGGAGGATCCGCAAGATTTGATTGACGACTTAGAAGCTGGCTTTCAGGCGATGGCCAAACAATCTTAGGTGGTGTCGCTTGGCTAATAGCTTAGCTGGTATCGCTTGGCCGATAACTTAAGTGGCAGCGGTTCGCTGAGATCACTTAGCTGCTTTCGTAAGGCTTTGCCTCTTGCTTGATGGTTTCCATATCGAGCGCTTGTACTTGTTCAAGCAAGTCATTAAGCGCTTGTTTGGGCAGTGCGCCTGCCTGCTGAAACAAAATGACTTGGTCACGAAAAACCATCAACGTTGGGATCGATCGAATACCGAAGTGACCTGCTAAGTCGCTTTCCTCATCGGTATTGACTTTGACAAACTTAATCTCGGGATGCTCCTTAGCGCTCGCCTCAAAAACAGGCGCAAAGCCTCGGCAAGGCCCGCACCACGGTGCCCAAAAGTCGATGACCACCGTGCCATGTTCAGTGATGGTTTGATTGAATTGTTCTGCTGTGAGGGCTTGGACCGACATGGTGGATCTCCAGGATTAAATGGCGTGATGCTAAGGCACGACGCTTTGTTAGCATGAGGGCAAAGCCACGATTAGACAAGATGAAGTCTGTTCACATTAGGCAAGATCAAGCCTGCTCACTTCTGCGTGCTACAACACTTAAGATTGCCCGTGACAACCTGGAGACAGCGATGACTAGCCGACCCAACCCTTATCGCGAACATTTAGACCCAAACCCAGCGAACTACGCGGTATTAACCCCGATCGATTTTCTCGACTGGGCTGCCGAAGCCTATCCCGATCGACTTGCCCTGATTCATGGCGATATCCGCCAAAGCTGGGCAGTCGTTCAAAAGCTTTGTCAACAAATGGCAGCAGGCATACAGGCTCAGCAACTTGGTGTCGGCGATACGGTTGCGGTCATGCTACCCAATATCCCGGCGATGATTTATGCGCATTTTGCAGTGCCAATGA
>VGHV01000222.1 GCA_016868095.1 Betaproteobacteria bacterium | reverse complement strand
CGAAGAAGGACTTTACCCAAATGGGCAAGTTTTTGACCGTGGGTGTTGTTCTGCTGATCGTAGCTAGCCTGGCGAATATTTTCTTTCAAATGCCAGCGCTCATGCTCACAATCTCGGTACTTGCCATCGCGATTTTCTCAGCTTTCATCTTGGTCGACATCCAGCGCATTTTGCAAGGCGGTGAGGATAATTACGTGACAGCTACGCTTAGTATTTATTTAAGCGTCTATAACGTCTTTAGTAATTTGCTTGCGATTCTTGGGATTTTCGGCGGGGATAGAGACTGATAGGACCGAACATCTCTTTGGCGTCGTGAGGTCGCTGCTCTCACTCGTTTCGAGTCGATATTTACTCGCTACGACAAAAGACAGCGACAGATTCCACATGCGAAGTTTGTGGAAACATGTTTGCAACACCAGCGCTTTCTAAGGTGTAGTCTGCCTGATGGACTAGGATCGCGGCATCGCGGGCAAGGGTTGCTGGATTACAGGAAATGTAAATAATCCTTCCTGGTTTGAGCTCTTGTTTGGCGATAAGCTCACAGACTTGTTGGGCACCCTCGCGAGGCGGATCAATCAGTATCTTCTTAAACTTGCTAAATGCAAGCCAGTAATCATCGCTGAGGGTGAATAAATTTGCTGTAATAAAATTTACGCGCGATGAAAGTCCTTGACTCGCTGCTATCTCCTGAGCGCGCCGAATAAGCGTCTCGCTGCCCTCCACGCCTGTGACGCGCCCAGCTGCACTTGCAATCGCTAGGCTGAAATTTCCAAGTCCGCAAAATAAATCGAGTACGTGATCGTCGGCGCTTAGATCGAGAAGCCTGACCGCTTTTCGTACAAGCACCTCATTGATCTGGTGATTAACTTGGGTGAAGTCTGTCGGCCGAAAGGGATAATCGAGTGCGAAGTCCGATAGCGGGTAACTCAAGGCCGATTCGGCGGGATGAATTAATTGAATTGAGTCCGGACCTTTGCTTTGCAGCCAAATCTCCAGGCGATGGTGGTCGCCAAAGGACTTGAGTTTCTCCAAATCGAAAGCGTCAGGCGGGTCGAGCACTCTAAACACCAGTGCTAATACCTTGCTGCCTTGCGCAAGTTCAATTTGAGGCACGCGCTGCCTAATGCTCAGCGATTCAATGAGCCGCTTGAGCTCAGGAATTAAGCCTGAGGCTTCTTTAGTCAAAACCTCGCAGCTATTCATTTGCGCAACATAGCTCGATGAGCGTTCGTGAAAGCCGATAAGCACCTCTCCCTTCTTAATCACATCCCTGACACTTAATCGAGCTCTGTGTCGGTAAGCCCACGCTGGGCCTGCGATCGGTGCAAGCATATGTTGAGGCTTTATGCGAGCGAGGTGCCAGAGTTGATCCTCAAGCACGCGCTGCTTAATTGCAAGTTGCGTCGCGGCATCCATGTGTTGCATGCTGCAGCCGCCACAGACCCCAAAATAAGAACATTGGGGCGAGACGCGCCCAGTTGAGGCCCTGATAATCTGTGTGGAAATTGCGCGATCAAAACGCGCACCCCGCTTCACGATTCGCGCAAGCACGCGCTCCCCCGGCAAGGCGTTTTCAACAAAAATCACCTTTCCATCGGTCCGAGCCACCCCCTGACCTTCCAAGTCAACTGATTCGATGTCCAACATTAACTCGGGCAGGCTCTCGGCATGTTCCTCTCTTTGGCGACGACCCCTTGCCATGCTTAATGGCCATTCCAAGCAGCGAGGAAGTCCCCCCAACGAGCGTCGCTCTGTTCACTGATCATTTGCTTAGCCAGTGTGATTTCATCTTCATAACGTTCTAGCGAGTACATGCCACGCATATGTTGAAAGCGGCACCAAACGAGCCAGGTGTTCAAAACATCGGTGAGGCAGTAGTGGCGGATCTCCTCGACCCTTCCTTCTAAGTATGCGGGCCACACCTGGGCTCCACTCATGCCTTGCTTGCCTGGAAATCCGCATAGGAGTGCTATTTGATCGAGCGAAGCAACGGCCCTACCGTTATAAAGACTAAGTAAATCCATCAGATCGGTGTGTCGCTGGTGATAACGACTGATATAGTTATTAAACTTAAAGTCTCGATCCTCATCGCCTAGATCCCAGTAACGCGGTGCTGACACACCATGGATGAGCGCCCTGTAATGAAGTACCGGCAAGTCAAAACCTGAGCCATTCCAAGTGACGATTTGCGGAGCGTATTTATCAATGATTCGAAAGAAGTCGCGAATCAGATTCGATTCACTTTCCTCTGCACTTCCCAGGCATCGCAGTCGCAAGACCTCAGCCGAGCTTGTCTGATGTCGAAACAAGCAACCGATTGCGACGACCTTTTGAAATTGAAGTGGCAAAAATGCTCTTCCAGTGAGCGCCTCTCGTTGCTGCGTAGCGAAATTAACAAGTTCTATATCTGACCAAGCTTGCGCTTCGCTGGGCAGATCTGGCCAAGCTCTTCTAAGACCCGACGCATCGGGTATGGTTTCCAGATCAAAGACTAAGACGGCTGACACAAAACAATGGGATAGGAAGATGGAACAGCACTAACGCTGAGGAAGGGCCGTGCGCGGGTCAATGGGTCTGCCATGACGACGAAGCTCGAAGCCAAGTTGAATGCGATCAGCACCCGAATCGCCCATCTCGGCGATCTTTTGGCCCTTTTTGACTTGGCTCCCCTCTTGGACAAGCAAAGCTCGGTTGTGGGCATAGACGGATAGTAATTCGCCTTCGTGGCGCACAATTAATAAATTCCCATATCCCTTAGGCCCCTGGCCCGCAAAAATGACCTTGCCATCACCTATGGCGAGTATCGGATCTCCCGACTGGCCCTCAATGCGGATGCCACCCTTACCACCGTTAAAAGTGCTAAAAGCCTTTCCCTCTGCCGGCCAAATCCATTCGATGTCGACCTCAGCGGGCTTTGTTGTCACAGCACCGCGGTCTGCGTCTTTGTCCTCGCTTGATGCCATTGCCGGCTTTGATTCATTTGGCCTGGGCGTATCGCGGCCTACATCCGGCGGCTTAGCTGTACTAGAGGCCTGCGGTATCGGTTCGGATGGCTGACTCGAGCCCTTCGCCGGCGTATCGGAGATCGGACTTCTTTCGTTTCGATTCGGCACATCCGCGCGGCTCGATATATCTGAGCGCGTGCTGGAAACAATTTGGGGATTTCGAATAGGCTTGGCACTGGCTGCCGGAGCTGCCTGCGGATCACTTGAGGTTTCCTGGCGCGAAGCAGCAGGGCCAGGCTCAGATGGGCGCATCACAGTGCTCGGAGCAGTGCTCTTGCCTTTCGTCTCGCTGCTTTGTGTGGCTGAGTTGCCGGCGTTAGGCTTGCCCTGACCGACCGAAGAGATGATGACTACCGGAGGCACTTTGCTGGATCGGTCAACAATCGGTGCTGGTGCTCTAGGCGTTGAACAAGAGGCAAGCCAACCACTCATGACTATGACGACTATAACCGTCCAACGGCTGCGCATGATCGTTGCCTCGCGCTGCCCAGAGACATGCACGCTGTCGAGCTTGCAAACTGAGTATGTCATTGGTTTAAATTGGCCTGGGTGGTTGGTAACACGCTGCGCCCTTCTCTAACGCGTCCCCTGCAGCAAGGGCACAAAGCGTACCGCATCAAGTTGTACATGCTGAAAGTTACCATGTCCAAGATAAATAACCTGCTCGAGAACCTGGCCGTTTGCACTAGCCACCGGTGTCAGCAGAATCCCCCCGGGCTTCAACTGCTGGGTCCACGCTTCTGGAATCGAGTCACCGGCAGCAGCGGCGATGATGGCGTCAAAAGGTGCTGCCTGAGCAAGGCCTTTGAGACCATCGGCAAATAACATCCGCAAGTTAAAGCACTGCATGCCACGCAGATTCTTTTTAGCTAATAGGTGTAAGTCCTTGATTCTTTCAATGGAAAAAACCTCACCAAACAGCCTCGAGAGAAGTGCTGCTTGATAGCCGCAGCCTGTTCCAATTTCTAAAATCTTTAAGTGCTTCCGATCTTGACCGTGGTGATGCTTAAGGATCCTGTCGAGCATTCTGGCCACTGTCGACGGCTTGGAGATGGTTTGTTGATGACCAATGGGTAGTGCCATGTCCTCATTGGCACGGCTCACAAAGGCAGGCTCGACAAATCGATGGCGCGGCACTGCACGCATGACCTCAACGAGTGAGCTATCGAGCTGGAAGTGTTGCGCGAGCGTATCAATTAAATGAAAGCGAGCCTTATCGGAGTCGAGTCCGAGTCCACTGACGGCAGGCAGCTGCGCCGCCTGCGGGATCGATCGCCCTACTAGCTCGGGCTTTTGAGCCATTGCTCGACGTCGCCAAGTAGTCGATGTGCGGTTAGATCAATATCAAGAGGTGTTATCGACACCCGACCTTGAGCAAGCGCATGAAAGTCTGTTCCCGGACCGGCATCTTTTGCAGCACCAGCCGGACCAATCCACCATATCTCCTCGCCGCGAGGGTTTTTAGCTGGCACAACAGGCTCGGCCATATGACGCTTGCCGAGGCGGGTAACAAGTGGTGCCAGATGGATATCCTCACCATGACCCGGAATGTTGACATTTAACAAATAAGGCTGGCGCAGTCCTGAACCCTCAAGTGATCTCCTGACAATACTGGCCGCAATCTTAGCAGCGGGCTCCAAGCCTTCAAATGAGCGCGACTGAAGTGAAAAGGCAATCGCTGGCACGCCAAGTAAAAAGCCCTCCATGGCGGCGGCAACCGTCCCTGAGTAAATCGTGTCGTCGCCCATATTCGGACCGTTATTGATGCCAGAAACCACCAACGCCGGCTTTTCATCAAGAAGTCCTGTGATGGCCATATGAACGCAATCGGTCGGGGTGCCATTGATAAAGTAGTAGCCACTGGGTGCTTTGCGAACCGTTAGTGGCGCATCGAGGGTGAGTGAATTCG
>VGHV01000221.1 GCA_016868095.1 Betaproteobacteria bacterium | reverse complement strand
GCGCCCATGTCGACAAGTCAGCAACAAGATCTCATTCAAAGCCGCTACGGACAAGCTCATAGCGTCAAGACGCCATCGTCAAAGGCGGCGGCTGCCGTATTTGACCATTTACTCGCCCATCGTACCGCTAGAAGCCTTCAGTCAAAAGCACTTGAAGAGGGCATGCTCGAGCAATTGATTGCTGCAGCACAATCGGCAGCGAGCTCGTCTAATTTGCAGACTTGGAGCGTTGTTGCCGTCCGGGACAGCGAGCGAAAGGCAAGGCTAGCAAGTTATGCGGGTAACCAAGCTCATATTCGTGACTGCCCCTTACTTTTGGTCTGGCTTGCAGATTTATCAAGACTTGAACGTATTGGCGATCATATCGGTCAGGAGACCTCTGCCAATCAGTATTTGGAAATGTTTTTGATGGCATGTATTGATGCAAGACTTGCAGCACAAAACGCCGTGCTTTGCGCCGAAGCGCTTGGCTTGGGTACGGTTTATATCGGAGCCATGCGCAACAAGCCCGAGTCGGTTATTGAAGAGCTCGGTCTGCCGCCCAAAGTATTCCCGGTTTTTGGGCTATGTATTGGCTACCCAAAAGCGGAGATCGAAACGGCTGTTAAACCGCGCCTGGCCCAATCGGTTGTATTACATATGGAACGCTATCAACACGAACATGAATTAGCATCGGTTCAAACATACGATCAAGTCATGAGGCAATTCCAGCGTAGCCAGGCCATGGCTGAAATCGACTGGTCCCTGCATTCAACCCAGCGCGTCGCTGATGCCCGTTCGCTCAACGGCAGGGATCGGCTTGCCGAAGCAATACGTGCTCAGGGCTTTCCGATTCGCTAACTTAAAGACAAGCGATTGAACAAACCCACCAACAAGCACAGCAAGGGGCCAAGGAGAACATGACAAGTCATCAAACAACAAGCACACAAGCAGTGCACCCGACAACGCGGACAAAGAGCAGCCACGATAGCCTCCTGGGCAAAGTGGTTTGGGTAACAGGCGCAGGCTCCGGGATCGGCGAAGCCTGCGCGCTTACCTTTGGCCAGGCTGGCGCCAAGGTGATTCTCACTGGCAGGCGTGAGCAAGCGCTCAATGCCGTCGCAAAAAACATTGAAGCTCAAGGCGGGCATGCCCAAGTGATTGCTGGCGACATGATGGATCGCGACCGCGTGATGGCGATCGCTGCAGAAATCGACTCAAGCTACAAGGCCTTGCATATTTTGGTCAATAACGCAGGCCTGAATGTGCTTGAACGCAACTGGTCAGTTTTGACCCCTGATCAGGCCAATTATGTCATTGAAGGTAATTTGTCATCGGCTTTTTACGGGGTGATTGCCGCACTGCCCATCATGCGTCGCCAGGGGGACGGCTTGCTTATCCACACCTCGTCTTGGGCCGGTCGGTTTGTGAGCAAAGTATCCGGTCCTGCCTATTCCGCTGCCAAACATGGTGTGGTTGCCATGAGCTATGCCATTAACCAAGAAGAGTTTCGTCATGGGATCCGCTCAACGGTGATTTGTCCTGCCGAAGTGGCCACACCCATTCTAGACAAGCGCCCTGTCCCGGTAAGCGCCGAGGACCGCGCAAGAATGTTGCAGTCCGAGGACTTGGCACGCAGTGTCTTGCATGTCGCAAGCGCGCCCAAGCATGTTTGTATTAACGAAATCGTGATCAGCCCAACCTGGAATCGGAGTTACCTATGAGTTATAACGTTCTTATTCCTGAAACTATTGCACCTGATGCCTTCAAAGCAGCCGAAGGAAGAAACGATATTGTTTTTGAACGCTTTGCCCTGTCGATCGCCCAAAGTGAATTCAGGGCCAGACTTGGCAGCGTCCATGCCGCCATTCTTGGGCTCACACCATTTGCCGACCCTGAACTCGACGCAGCACCTATGCTCAAGGTGATCGCTCGTGTCGGTGTCGGTTACGACGCGATCGATGTACCAGCCCTCACTCGCCGAGGCATACCGCTCATGATTACCGGCATCGCCAATTCCGTGTCGGTTGCCGAGCAAGCCCTCGCCTTCATGTTTGCTTTTGCAAAGCGCATTCATGATCTCAACGAGCGTGTGGTCACGCATCGCTGGATGAGTCGTTTTGAAAATTTTCCGACCGATTTATTTGAGAAAACGGTTCTCATCGTGGGATGCGGTCGTATCGGGAGCCGTATGGTTAAACGTTGTGTTGCACTTGAGATGAATACACTGGTTTATGACCCCTTCATCCAGCAAGACATCATCCGTGGGCTAGGAGCCCAACCCGTCAGCGATCTCGATGACGCAATAGTGCAAGCCGATTATGTTTCGATCCACTGCCCTAAGTCCCAAGCCACCCTGAATCTTTTCGATGCCAAGCGTCTTGGCTTGATGAAGCAAGGCGCCGTGTTGATCAACACAGCCCGGGGCGGCATTGTCGATGAGCAGGCATTAGCCCTAGCACTCGAGTCGGGTAAGCTCTTTGGCGCTGGTCTTGATGTTTATAACAACGAGCCGCCAGAGACCGCCAATCCGCTATTGAGCCTTCCACAGGTCATTAGCGCACCCCATATGGCAGGCGTCACCTGGGAAGCCTGGAACCGCATGGCCTACATCGCAGTACGCAACGTCATCGAGGTACTCGACGGCAAGCCCAATCATGAGCACACCGTAAATCCGCAGGTCTATGGGGCCAAAGCCGCTTAGGCAGGATCAATATGCTTTATATACAACACAACGATTTGGCTAGCTTTGTTGCAAGTATTTTTTCGCAGATTGCCTGCTCGATAGAAGAGTCTCAGCGCATTGCCCATTATCTGGTTTCAGCCAATCTTTCCGGCCACGACAGCCACGGCGTGGTGCGTGTACCGCGCTATGTGCAAAATGAAACACGAAGGCGCGGTCATAGCCGACCAAGAAGTTAAGTTCGTCAGCGATACACCGGTATCGCCGTGCTCGATGGTAGCTATGGCTTTGGACAAAGGGTTGCACCGCAAGCGACCCGTGTCGGCATCGACAAATGCAAGCAATTAGGACTTTCGGCTATCACCCTTCGTAATGCCGGACATATAGGCCGTGTCGGCGACTTTGCGGAAATGGCGGCCGCCGAAGGTCTTGTATCGGTTCATTTTGTAAACGCCGCTGGCAGTATTCTGGTGGCACCTTTCGGTGGCGTTGACCGCCGTTTCTCAACGGCACCGTTTTGTGTTGGCCTACCAAGACCTGGCAAGAGTCCTTTGATCCTCGACTTTGCCACCTCGGTTGTCGCCGAAGGCAAAGTACTTGTTGCAAGCCAAGGGGGCAAGCAAATTCCTCCCGATGCCTTGATCGGCCCAGACGGAGCAATGGGCAATAACCCCGAATTACTTTATGGCAAATACGAGGCAACCGGTCCACGCGACCATCGCAAGGGCGAAGGTGCCATCCGAGCCTTTGGCGAGCATAAAGGTTCAGGTCTTGCGGTCATGTGTGAATTGCTCGGCGGCGCCTTATCGGGAACCGGCGCAACCTCGCCTGGCCGGCCCTTTGCCAACGGCATGATGTCACTTTTTATCGATCCAGCCCGTATCGACCCGACGTCCTTCTTCCCCAGCGAAGTTGATCGCTACATTAGCTATTTAAAGGCTTCACGCTTAGCAGATCCCGACGCTGAAATACTGATGCCGGGTGAAACCGAAGAGCGCTATCGCGAGCAGCGCCGCCGTGAAGGCTGCCCGCTTGCAGAGGATACCTGGCAAAGTATCGTTGAATGCGCCAAGCGTGAGGGATTAAGCGAGCAGCTAATCCCGCAAACAACTAAAGAACCATACCGTTCTCATCATTAATAAGATGCATATTGGCAAGCTTCGCACTCAGGCGGATCGGAACCCCGGGTCGAACATCGACATCGGGATTCACCTTGGCGCATATCGAGGTCCCGCTCAAATTGAAGTACACCAAAGTCTCCATCCCCATGGGCTCACAAACCTCTGGCGTGATTTCAATTTGCTGGCTTGTGGGCAAACCAGCCGTCTCGCTGTCGGTTAAATGTTCTGGCCGAATGCCCAGCAATAAGTGCTCTTTGCCTAGATAGGTTTGGTAGTGCTGCGCTTGCTCCGAGGGCAGCACGATACTTAGCCCGTCACCGAGATGAAGACCTAGGCCATCACCATGCTCGACCAACTTAATCGGTATAAAATTCATTGCAGGCGACCCAATAAAACCTGCTACGAATTTGGTCCTAGGTCTATGGTAGAGCTCTTGCGGTGTACCCACTTGTTCGATCACACCATGATTCATAACAACCACCCGATCGGCCAGTGTCATCGCTTCCACTTGATCATGGGTCACGTACACCGTGGTGGTTCGAACCTTTTGATGCACCTTCTTGATCTCTGTGCGCATTTGCACTCTGAGCTTGGCATCCAGATTCGATAAGGGTTCGTCAAACAAGAAAACCGCAGGGTCGCGCACAATCGCCCGACCCATGGCGACCCGCTGCCTTTGCCCACCTGATAACTGTTTAGGTTTTCGAGCGAGTAATCCAGTGATATCGAGAATCTTTGCCGCTTCCTGAACCCGCCGGTCAATCTCAGCCTTATCGACACGCTTTAGCTTGAGCCCAAAGGACATGTTCTCATAAACAGACATATGGGGATACAGGGCATAGTTCTGAAAGACCATGGCAATATTTCGGTCCTTCGGAGGTACATCGTTGACAATATGATCGCCAATGAAGACTTCACCATCCGAGATATCTTCCAAGCCTGCGATCATCCGAAGTGTAGTGGTCTTTCCACAGCCTGAAGGTCCCACCAGGACCATAAATTCCTTATCTTCAATTTCTAGATCGATCCCTCGTACTGCAAGGGTTTCGTCATAGTACTTGACCACCTTTTTCAGACTAACACTTGCCATTCAAGATTCTCCCACTTGCGCTTTCGGGCGCGATGCTTGTTCTTGTCGCATGATGCTTCGTT
>VGHV01000220.1 GCA_016868095.1 Betaproteobacteria bacterium | reverse complement strand
ATTTCCATCACCCAAGATCACATGCATCAATGCTGGGCTGATACCTTGAATGGCCTTGAGCATGGCACAATACATGCCAAGCTGAATCACAAATTTAGCCTTTGGCGATCGTGCTAATTTGGTATCAAGTAACTCATAACTGAAGGGACCAAGAGCCGATGGAGTCTCAACCCGCCGCAAGAAATCCGCATGTCCCAGAAAATCGCCCTCAATAAGTGTTCCCTGGTAAATGATGTGCGTACCTGCTCGCATGGCTTCACACGTTGCCCCAAAGCGTGATTCGACGTTCTGAGACATGCGCGAAATATCGACAAAGCTTTCACCTTGTTCCTCAAGGGTTCTGGCAAAAGCCTTTTCGTGCTCGAAGCCCTTCGCCTGGATGAGTGCTGCATAGGCATCGTCTTCAACCGGATCGAGTGGTGCCTCGGCGTGGGTCCGATCAAGTGCGGTCAGGTGCTCACACTCAAGAAAGTGAATCAGATCAGTCGCCGAAAATCGCCATGAGCCACTTGGAAGCTTTTGCATGACCTTAATGTTCCACTTAGCGCAAGCAATCAGGTTGGATTGGCTTAAAGCGGGTCGGCTTCATCGCGATTCAGAATCTCTGCAACTGCATCAAAGGAGCGGTAGCGAAGCTTCGCATTAAGCGGGAAAACCCCAGGTTGCTTGCAGCCGTACTGCTTTAGAAATGAAAGCTCAGCATCAACATCCTGCGTTTCGATCCACCATGAGGCAGCCACCGATCGCCCTCCCTTAAACCAGCGATATCCTCGCGCCTTCACCGCATCCTTGCTTTCAAAGGGAAGTCCAAAAGCAAGGATTCTTGCAGACTGCGCTCGAGCCGATTTCAGCAAGTGTCCAAGGAGCGACTCTTCCGTGCCAGGCACACGTTGATTAAGTATGGCTGTGAGCATGTCCACATCTGCTCGGGCCCGGTGCGCATCGTGAAAAAGCCCAAACCGAAAGCCAATGTAATCGAGTTTCCCACTGCCCACGCCCCACTCGCTCCAAGGGAGCTCCGTAAACGTACAGGCAAATGGAACGTTAGAAAATCTCGGAAAGCGAGACTCGAGAAATTTCCGATCAAAACTCGCGTTGTGACACACGATCAGTCGGACGCCATCGAGCGCTCTGACCATGGCCTGTTCGTCAAGTCGCTGCCCCCTTACCATTGCATCGGTAATGCCTGTCAGCGCTGTAATCTCCGGCGAAATGGCAAACTCCGGATCCTCCAAGCCTTCATAGCGCGCTACCACCTGATAAAGCTTCCCCGATTCCATCCCGTAATCACAGCTTGCTATGGCAAGATCAATGATTCGGTCGCCCTCATCGGGGTTCATGCCAGTTGTTTCTGTATCAATAACAGCTAGCCGCCCTAGGGGTTCGTTAGCATCATGTTCGGCAAATACGTGTTGATCCGAAAGGCTTACACGACGCAAGACTCGATAATCGCTTTGCGAACTAACCAGTGCTATTGCCGCATTAAGGTCCATAGGTCTTTTAGATTAGGTTAACTGCAACAAATAGTACATTGCGCTCACAATTTGCCCTTATCAACCGCTGAGCCCATCATGCCGTTACAAGGCATAGATATAGTTTGATTGTCAGTCCGGACGATGAAACCTCTGACTGGCAATGCCAGCGACCAAAGCATCGCAATCGCGTCAGCGCACCCCATCGTCAGCGTACTGCGCAAGCAGCGCCTTGACCTCAGCAGCAACCAATGCCCGTAATGATGGCGGCGATACAACCTCACAGTCACTACCAAATCGAAGTACATCACCGATGAGTTCGCGATGATCGTGATAAGGGATCTCTAATTCAATGGCTCCCGAGTCGAGTTGCCGCATCCTCTGGTCGGGATGCCATTGTTCTGCCTGAACCCAACGCGATCTAAATACGCTAAAACGCAGCGTTGCCCACTGTAGGGTTGCACCCGGATGTGAAAAGATCCCATAACCTGCATCGAGCCGATCAGCAATCAGTGCCGATGCCACTTCCTGGGCCTGTTCCGGCAGCACAGTGGCGGTTTGGAGTGCGTCAACTGCAAAGCTGCGCAGATCTGCTCGAAGGTAACACCAGCTATCGAGATACCAGTTGTCACGATAGTAGACCAGGCGCTGCGGTGATATTTCACGCACAGTGGTTTGGCCCGATGTGCGATTAAAGTGGGTAACTCGCAGTTGCTTCCTGGCAAGCAACGCACTTGCTGCGACTTCAAAAAATGCACCTTTGTGAAACCGCTTTATGGCTGGTACGAGCCTGATACGTTCTAAGACTTCTTTTGAAGGAAAACCGTCCTCCCCGACCAGACCGTGCAAACGACGCTCGAGCGGTGCCAGGTGTGGCGTAAGTAAGCCGGGTTCGACTTCACGCAGTAGTTGCTGCATGGCTAACAGCGCATGGATCTCGCTGGCATTAAACCAAAGCCCTGGGAGTGCATAGCGACCTGAGGACGCGTCGATACGATAGCCCCCCAAGCTGCGGTCAAAGGCAATCGGGACATTTAATCGTTCACGCATGTAGGTCAAGTCACGTAGCGCAGTGGCGCGGGATACGCCAAGTTCCTCCATCAGTGCAGCTAATGGCATTGCACCCCGTGCTTTAAGAAGTCTGTCGATCAGATAAAACCGTTCTGTGCGGTCCATAGCCTCTCTCAAAGGGCCAACATTCACGTAGCTGTTTATTACGTCCTAGTTATTAGACTAAATGCCTGGAGTCTCACCACGCGAGACTATATCCCGCCCCGTTAACCGACCCGATATCGGAGTGATCAGAGCCATCGTGATGAGCGCAAGTTTTTTGCTACAAAGCTCATTTAGTAAAAGCTATCCGTTTATTTAACGCTGCAACCGGTGGCGATATGCTTTGCAGAACGGTGTTTGCTGTTGTGAAATAAAGCTGCTGATGGCACCAAGACCTTTACTTGGACAATCACGGTTAAACGAATAGGCGTTTCGGTTGCGGCTGCGTGCGAACGACGATGCTGCTGTATCCGCCAGGGTTCGTCTGCCCGTTTTCAAGGGACGCGGGGGACTCGTCGGAGGCGTCAATCCGCTGCGCAACAAGGCGCTCCTTGCTGCTCTTGATGAGGACGCCTGATGTCAATATGCTCCTTGCGGCTTTAGGCAGACACGCTCGCATGCTGGACAGCTTTGCGCCCATGGCTATCAATGGCTAAGATGGCCAAACATTCCAGGAGAGCACCATGCGCGTCACCGCCACAGAAGCTAAGAATTGCTTCGGCAGCCTATGCGCCCAAGCCAAGCGCGAACCTGTGTTCGTGGAAAAGGCCGGACAACTCGACACAGTGATCCTCTCGGCCGAGCAGTACCAAGCCCTTAAGGCCAACCAAGACAAGGCAAGCATAGCCGCGCGCAAGAAGGCGTTCGAAACCGATTACGCTGATTGGATAGCTGCCCAGAATGCTCGTTTCGAGACGCACGGCATTCCTGGCGCCGACTTGCGCCCGTGGTGAGCGGCAATGGCACAGTACGACGTCTTTGCTAACCCAAGCCTTAGCGCGACCGCAGGCATTCCCTACGTAGTCGTATCCAGAGCGACCTGCTGAATGCCTTGGCCACCCGGCTGACCATGCCGCTGGCTGTGCTCGATGTCGCGACCAAGGCGCCGACGGTGCTATGTCCGGTCATCATGGTGAAGGGCCAACGCCTACATGCGCTGGCGCACTACGCCGCACCCTTGCCCGCGACGGCCCTGCGGCGACCTTTGGAAAACGTGGCTTCCCAAGCCAGCGCACTGGTTTCGGCCTTGGACGCGGTGTTGTCGGGAGTCTAGTTCAAACCAATAGAACAATCCCATGATCTCGATCAGTCGGCTGTCAGGCTCTCTTTAGATACAACTGAGACTTCTCATGCTCAATGAGATTTAGCTTTGCATAAACACCAGTGCGTTGCGTCGGTGTTGGGACTAGTTACCTGCGCAAAGACTAAGCGCTGATCGACAAACGCATTTTCTCAGCCAGACACTATGGCTTTGAGGTCCTTCATGAGCAGAAACAGATGAAACGGATCGGACGCGCTGGGCTCAAATTCCCAGTTGAGATACCACTGTCGGGCGGTTTCATCCTTGGCATGCACCAGCAGCGCTCGGATGCCTGCAATGTCAGCGGCCTGAGCGGTACGGAGCAAAGCGTCCTTGAGCAGGGCTTTGCCCAAGCCTGCTCCCTGATGCTGAACATCCACGGCCAGCCTTGCCAAAATCATGACAGGTACAGGGTGTCGAGGGATACCTTTGATCACCCGCGGCGCAGCAGTTGCTGGGTCAACACTACCAACAGCAAGGCTGTAAAAGCCAACCACCACGCCAGCGTGGCAACACACATAGGTCTGCGCACTGTTTGACTTTTGATTGACTAGGGCAAAGCGCTGCAAAAACTGATTAAGTGCGGCGTGGCCACAATCAAAGGACTCAACAGCATCCGAGCCGGCCAGTTTGCGAACTGGCTCGTAAGTCCCTGAACTCAACCCAACAGCCCCGGCTCAGACAAAAGCTTCTTGAGCTTGGGCTTAGCGGAAACCGGTCGATCAAGCGCTGCCTGAAACGCTTTCCACTGCTGAGCCCCCAACTCGAATCGGGTACGGTCAGCCAGCGTTTGGTTGGCTGCGGTGATGCCTGCATCAAGCAAAAACTCGCTCACGTTCTTGTGCGCCACTCGTGCGGCTTCCTGAAGCAATTGCTTTACCGGTGGGCTGGCGCGGACATCAATCCGCTCGGACTTGGAAGGGTTGGCTGTGGCCATGGGGCACCTTTTTTATTTCGATTGACCCTATCATAGCGTCCGGACAATGTCACGACAAGCACGAGGTTTGAGACGGCTTTCAGAATGGACGGCCACAGGTTCAGTCAGGAGCCTACAACGCAAAGCCGCGCGTGGTGCGGGGCTCAGGGCGCCTTCGAAGTCCGCTCGGCAGGTTCGAAGGTCTTG
>VGHV01000219.1 GCA_016868095.1 Betaproteobacteria bacterium | reverse complement strand
ATAACAGTGCGCATGCACCGACGTGGTGCGCTTAGTGACCTCTCCGCATCAAAGCGCTCGATCCGAACGCTTATGCGATGGCTTGACGCGACAGCGCCACCCTTTTTGGCACAACTTCTGCTTTGAATCAGAAACCGCCTCAATTGCGGGCTTTTGACCCCTAACATGGAGCAACGTGATGCAAACCAAAACCTCTCGCCCTAACATGATGACCTTTGCAAAACATATGAGCGTATCGGCACTGTTCGGTACGGCCATCTTATTCGGGGCAGCTTCAGCTGTTCCTTCAACAGCCAGTGCGCAAGATAAATTTTCGCTGACCGGAAACGCAGCGCTTGTAAGTGATTATCGCTATCGCGGCATCACGCAAACCCGCTTTGATCCTGCAATTCAAGTGGGCGCTGACTTGGGTTTACCCAATGGCCTTTATGCAGGTGTTTTTGCAACCAACATCAAGTGGATAAAGGATTTTGGTGTTGACGGCGGCTTGGAGGTCGATCTGTACGGCGGATATAAGACCGAGCTTGCGAAGGACTTTACAGTCGATGTGGGGGCACTCCGTTATCAGTATGCAGGCAACAAACTTGGCTCAGTCAAGGGCTATGCGGATGCGAACACCACTGAGCTTTATGTGGCAGCAACATATGGCGTTGCGACGTTAAAGGTTTCACGCGCAATGACGGATCTATTTGGCAATTTAGGGCCCAAAGGCCAATCGAGCAAAGGCAGCACCTACATCGATTTGTCCGCTGTGCTTGATGTTGGCGCGGGCATTACCTTCACGCCGCATGTGGGCCGACAAAACGTTGAGAATGTTCCCAATGCGAGCTACACCGACTACAGCGTGACGTTGAATAAGGAGTTCAGCGGGGTTGTGCTCGGGTTATCGCTGGTGACCACGGATGCAAGCGAGAGCTTTTATGTCCCAGGACCGGCTGCGAAAAGCAATCAGTTCCTGGGCAAGTCGGGCGTCGTACTTTCTGCCAAATACAACTTCTAGGAGTCTTGTTATGAAATTGATCACGGCAGTGATAAAGCCATTCAAGCTTGATGAAGTGCGAGAAGCTTTATCCGAAATCGGCGTTCAAGGCATTACGGTGACCGAGGTCAAAGGATTCGGGCGCCAAAAAGGGCATACCGAGCTTTATCGTGGTGCCGAGTATGTGGTCGATTTCCTACCCAAGGTCAAGCTCGAAGTTGCGATTCCGGAGGCCTTGCTGGAACGCGCACTCGAAGCCATCGAAAAGGCTGCCCGAACCGGAAAAATTGGTGACGGGAAGATCTTTGTTTACAGCCTCGATGAGGTGATCCGAATCCGCACCGGTGAGACCGGTGAGTCGGCGATCTGACTGCGTAAAAGCGCATTCCAACGCGAAAGGAATTCGAATGAATAAGTTTTTTAACATCAGGTGGATGCTAGGACTTGCGCTTAGCCTCTCACTATGTGCTGCACCATTGACCGAGGCGCTCGCCCAGTCGACACCTGCAGCGTCCACCGCCAAGGCCGAGGCTCCAGCCAAGGCCGAAGCGCCCGCTGAGGCTAAAGCGGCAGCGCCAGCACAGGCTGGGGTTGACGCTAAGGCAGAGGAAAAAGCCCAAGCCTCTGAAGCCAAGGCTGAGGCGGCTCCAACACCGCCCGCACCTAATAAAGGCGATACTGCCTGGATGATGGTTGCCACCTTGCTGGTGGTGATGATGGCCGTGCCAGGGCTTGCTCTTTTCTACGGTGGTCTGGTGAGGGCAAAAAATGTACTGTCAGTGCTTATGCAAGTAAGCACGGTCTTCTCGCTGATCGTGGTGCTTTGGGTCGTCTATGGTTACAGCCTTGCCTTTACTGGCGGCTCAGCCTTCATCGGCGGACTTGACAAGCTCTTTTTGGCCGGCGTAACCGCCGACTCGCCGGGGGCAACCTTCAGCAAAGGCGTCTACATCCCAGAGATTGTTTTTGTTGCTTTCCAGGCGACCTTTGCGGCGATTACCTGCGCGCTCATCGTTGGCGCTTTTGCTGAAAGGGTGAAGTTTGCAGCAGTGCTTCTTTTCTTGGTGATCTGGTTTACCTTTGGCTACATCCCCGTGGCGCACATGGTCTGGTTCTGGGATGGTCCGGATGCAATCACGGATGAGAAAACCCTCGAGTCGGTCACTGCGGCTGCTGGCTGGTTGTGGCAAAAGGGTGCGCTTGACTTTGCGGGTGGCACCGTCGTGCACATTAATGCTGGGGTTGCCGGCTTGGTCGGGGCCTACTTAATCGGTAAACGCATTGGCTTTGGCAAGGAGGCGATGGCACCGCATTCCTTGCCGCTCACCCTGGTGGGCGCCTGTTTGCTATGGGTCGGTTGGTTTGGTTTTAATGCAGGCTCAAACCTTGAAGCCAACGGCGTTGCCGGCATGGCCTTCATCAACACCTTGGTTGCAGCTGCCTGCGGTTTGCTTGCCTGGTCACTTGGGGAGTGGATGTCCAAGGGCGAGCCATCGATGCTTGGCGCTGCTTCAGGTGCCGTTGCCGGTCTCGTCGGCATCACGCCAGCCTGCGGCTTTGTCGGTCCCATGGGCGCGATCGTGATCGGTCTCGTCTCAGGGCTGGCGGCTCTTTGGGGCGTTGGCGGGCTCAAGCGCTTGCTCGGTGCTGATGACAGCCTTGATGTATTCGGTGTGCATGGCGTGGCAGGCATCGTTGGTGCCTTGTTGACTGGGGTGTTTGCTGCACCTTCGCTCGGCGGGTCGGGCATTTTCGATTATGTCGCCAATGCAGCGTCTGCCGACTACTCGATCGGATCCCAAGTGTGGGTGCAGACACAGGCTGTTTTGGTCACTGTGCTGTGGTCTGCGATTGTTTCTTTCATTGCCTACAAGATTGTCGATGTGGTGATTGGACTTCGCGTGGGCGATGAACAAGAGCGCGAAGGCCTTGATATTGCATCCCACGGCGAATCGGCATATCGGTACTGACTGCGTTTAATTCTCAGCTTTCTTCTTCATGCGTCTTCCCCCGCCCTTGTGGCGGGGTTTTTTTCATCCGGGTCGGCCAACTACAATGCAGCCTCGGCAAACTACAAGGCGCATGCCCATGGTTCCCCACTTGAAAACCGCGCTCAACGGTCCTTTGTTGGCGTTAGAGAAGCAAATTATCGAAGCAAGTACTTCGATCGAACGCTGGTTTCGCCTCGCTTGGCAAGATCACACCCCGCCCTTTTATGGTTCGGTCGATTTAAGGCATGCTGGATTTAAGCTTTCACCGGTCGATATGAATTTATTTCCGGGCGGATTTAATAACTTATCCGACGAGATGGTGCCCTTGGCCATCCAAGCGGCGATGGCAGCGATCGAAAAATACTGTGCGGACGCCCGCAATCTTTTATTGATCCCCGAGAACCATACCCGTAATAGCTTTTATCTGATGAATGTGGCGCGGCTTGTAAGCATTCTTCGTCAAACAGGTCTTGAAGTGCGTCTCGGCAGCCTAAACCCAGAAATCGTTCAGGCCACCGATATTGAATTACCCAATGGCCAGCGGTTATTGATTGAGCCTCTAAAGCGCCAGCAACAAGCCGACGGTTCGGCACGATTGGGGCTTGAGCAATTCGACCCTTGTGCCATTTTGCTCAACAATGATTTATCGGCCGGTATTTCCGAGCTTTTGCAAGGCATCGATCAGCAAGTGCTTTTGCCGCCTTTGCACGCAGGCTGGGCAGTCCGACGCAAGTCCAAGCACTTTGCTGCGTTTAACCAGGTTGTCGATGACTTTGCCCAGTTGCTGCATATTGACCCGTGGTTAATCAATCCTTATTTCGGTCTGTGCGAAAACGTCAATTTTCAAGAGCGCACGGGCGAGCAATGTATGGCCGAAGAGGTCGATCGCCTGCTCACACGCATTCGCGCCAAGTACAAGGAATACGGGATTGCAGAAGAGGCCTTTGTGATTGTCAAGGCCGATGCGGGCACTTATGGCATGGGTGTGATGTCGGTTAATGATGCTTCGCAGGTCATGAATCTGAATCGCAAGCAGCGCAACAAAATGGCTGTGGTCAAAGAGGGGCTTGAAGTCAGTCAGGTGTTATTACAAGAAGGCGTGCCAACCATCGAGCAACTCGAAGGCTCAAGTGCCGAACCGGTGGTCTACATGATCGACCGCTATGTGGTGGGCGGTTTTTACCGTGTCCATGAAAGCCGCAGCAGGCAAGAAAGCCTCAATGCCCCCGGCATGCATTTTGTCCCACTGCCTTTTGAAACCTCTTGTATTCGACCCGACGACGCCGAGCCGCCCGAGGCTGCGCCTAACCGTTTTTATGCTTACGGGGTAGTGGCTCGTTTAGCCTTGCTGGCGGCAGCGATTGAATTAGAGCAAACTGAGCCCGGCGAGGTTTAATCGTTGGCGCTCGAGCCGCCCTTGGCGTGCTCGACAACCGCTTGTCGGAGAGAACTAGGATGCAATGGCTATTTATCGTTGACCCGATTAACAGCTTTCAAATCAAAAAGGACAGCAGTTACGCGATGATGCAGGCTGCTCAAGCGCTTGGCCATGCGATTTGGGTGGCTGAGCTGGGCGACCTTTACGCACGAAGCGATAAGGTTTACGCGACAGCCTCTCCGATCACCTTACAAGCGCTCTCACCGGGGGCCATGGCACTCAAAAGCCCGCGGTGGTACGCCCAGGGTGAATCGCAAGAGCGATTGGTGAGTGGGTTTGACGCAGTCTTGATGCGCAAAGACCCGCCCTTTGATCTGGAATTTCTCTACGCGACACTTTTGCTTGAGCAAGCGCAGCGTGGAGGAGCCAAGGTGTTTAACCGCCCACAAATGCTGCGCGATCACAATGAAAAGCTTGCCATTTTGGAGTTTCCGCAGTTTATTGCCGACACCTTGGTGAGTCGTGATTCGCAAAAGCTGCGAGCCTTTGTACAAGCGCATCGGCTTGCGATTTTCAAGCTCTTGGATGGCATGGGTGGGGCTTCGAT
>VGHV01000218.1 GCA_016868095.1 Betaproteobacteria bacterium | reverse complement strand
TTCATCAAAATAAACAGATCGCATGCCCGTTCGTGCTGACTTGGGAGCAGCTTTGCCGACAGGTTTCGAGCACGGTAAGTCAGGGCGCTGGGTATCTGCCATGGCACGAACCCGAAAACTAACGATTTCGAGTCGCGCATCTTTATACGATGAGCCCTTGCCGTAAATAGTTTCATAACGGTTATAAAATGCTTCAATCAATGATTCGATAACTTCCGGGTTGATCATTTTGCTGCCTTTGGCAGCTGTTTTGCGCTCGATAGGCCAGGGAACCTCGACCTCGTTGATTTGGCCACGGTGACGCATATCAACGCTGCACTGATATCGACGACGGGTTGCGGCGATCCCGTCGGTTTGCATTTGCTGTTCGGCTTTTTTGATCAGTGCGAGTAGGCTCCTCTGGAGCCGCTTCGGATCGAAAGGCGAGGTCTGAATATCAACCTGTTCATGAATATGCAGAATGTCGGCGGTCGCAGCGCCAAAAGCGCACCAGGTCGATGCGATACGATTAAGGGGTATCACGACATGGCGAACCCCAAGTTCGCGTGCAAAAACACCGGCATGAACCGGCCCTGCGCCACCAAATGCAAATAAAACAAAGTCGCGAGGGTCAAGCCCTTTTTCGACGGTTGTTTTGCGGATGATATCGGCCATCTTGAATTCGGCGATCTTTGCAATGCCCGCTGCCGCCTGCATCAGGTCAAGGCCTAGTTCCTGGGCGACCCGCTGCACAGCCTCGATGGATTTGCCCTTATCGAGTCGAATGCGTCCACCAAGAAAATTATTTGGATCGATATAGCCCAAAACGACATCAGCATCGGTGACGGTCGCGAGAAGATTGCCTTTTCCATAGCAAGCTGGTCCGGGGTCAGCACCGGCAGACTCAGGGCCAACACGCAGTGTGCGTGCTTTGCTGTCGACGTTTGCCATTGAGCCGCCGCCAGAACCGATAGCTTGAATGTCGACTTTCGGGATGAAGTACTCGTATTGCGCAACATTGGCCGTGAAGCTGAAGGCCGGTTGTCCATGGTGGATGATGCCGACGTCAAAAGAGGTGCCTCCCATATCGGTGGTGATCACATGAGGGGTACCAATCAGTTGTCCGAGGAATTGGCTTCCAGTGACCCCAGATACTGGCCCTGAGTCGAGGGTTAACAAGGGGGCTTGAATCGCGCGTTCCACAGAGATCGATCCACCGCCGCATTGTGTAATTTGCAAGGCCTGTCGGTAGCCTGACTCCCGAAGTTGCCTAGCTAAAGCGCTCAAATACCGCGCAGTCACCGGTCCAATGTAGGCATTTAGGGCGGTCGCCGTAAGTCGCTCATACTCACCCCACTTGGGGGCGAGATCAACCGAGCAGGTTACAAAGCACTCGGGTGCAAGGCTGCGAACCATCGCAGCAATTTGATGTTCATGTTGTGGGTTTTTAAATGACCATAACAAACAAATCGCAATCGATTCAACCCCGTGTGAAAGCAGGGATTCGATCGCTTCACGTACTTGTCCAAGATTAAGCGGCACCACAACTTCGCCAAAGCAGTCGATGCGCTCTGAGACGCCGCGAATCATGCGTTTGCTGACAATCGGTGCGGGCTTTCGACTCTCCGGGAAATGAACGACTTGATTCAAGTTTCGTGAGCTCACACCGCGCGAACCGCGCATGATGTGAATCGCATCCTCGTGTCCTTTGGTTGTCATGAGACCGAGTTTTGCACCCTTGCGCTGGATCAGGGCATTCGTGCCAACGGTTGTGCCGTGCGCGAGCACCGAGATGCGCTGACAAAAGCTCGCAAAGTCCAGTTTGAGCTGGTCGGCGGCCAGAGCCATTGCAGCGAGCATGCCTTGGGCAAAATGGGGCGGGGTTGAAGGAGACTTGGCAGCAACGAGTTGCCCCTTATCGTCGACCACCACGCAGTCGGTAAAGGTTCCGCCGATGTCGACGCCAACGTGGTAGCTCACTTGATCCTTTCGCATGGCTCACCTTTGCATAAAGCTCCATGCTCGCACAGCTCACCCAGGCTTCAATACAATCGGGCAAGAAAACTCAAGCCCACTGTCTCGATTTATACGCTAGAACGATTGCTCATGCCAGCCAAGCGCAAGTCTTCATCAAGGTCGCTCACCATGCATTTGGTATCCCCCAATCGCCCAGAGGCACAGCGTCTTGACCCCGACATCAGGCGTCAGCAGATTTTAGAGGCGGCGATCAGCTACTTCGCAGAAGCGGGCTTTGCGGGCCAGACTCGCGAGCTTTCAAAGCGCATAGGCGTGACGCAGTCACTTTTATACCGCTATTATCCTTCGAAGCAAGATCTCATCGAAGCGGTCTTCGATGCGGTCTTTTTAAAGCCCTGGGACCCCAAGTGGACCAAGGCTTTGCGGGATCGCAGCAAGCCCTTGCGCGAGCGCCTTATAGTGTTTTATAGCGATTACGCGCAAACCGCATATCGGCCCGAGTGGATTCGCATTTACATGCACGCTGGTTTGGCAGGCATGGGTCTAAACCGAAATTATTTGCAAATCGTCAGGCGCCGATTGCTTCACGTGATGTGTCGCGAATTGAGAGCGGGCTTGTTCGGGGATCACCCGGCGTTGCGTGGCTCAGCTGTTACAGGGCGCGAACTCGAAATGATCTGGAATTTGCATGGCAGCATGTTTTATTGGGCCGTGCGAAAGAATATTTTTTCAAGTGCTGAAACAAGTGATTTCGACTTAAGAACCGCCGATGCAGTGGACCTCTTTCTAGCCGGTGCGCTTGCGCTTTACCCCAAGCTTTTTAAGGCTTTGCAAGACCAAAAAAGCCGCCGTGGGCAAACACCAGAGGTTCAAAGTCGCTAGTCTCAAAAAACAGAACGCGAGCCACAATAATGCAATGGTCGCCTGCTCGGTACGTGCTTTCGGTCATGCAGTCAAAACGCGCGCTACAACCTGCAAGACAAGGCACTGATTCGAAAGCGAGTCCTTCATGGCGTGGCCCTCGATCTTCGGTAACGGGTCGTTGGTCGTAGAGTTTTTCCAGGCCAGCGAACTTATCGCTGCCAGACTTCGCAAACCGTTTGGCCAAATCTTCCTGCGTGCGTGCGAGCACATGAATACGATGAGCCTGACCTTCGGCAAAGGCATCGAGGTGTTGTGATTGACTCGAAAGCGACCAAAGGACAAGCGGCGGGCTGAGAGAAACCGAGTTAAAGCTGCTGACGGTCAGGCCAACAGGCAGGTTTCGGGCGCTTGATTGCCCGGTGACCACGGTCACACCGGTTGGGAATTGAGCTAAAGCGTGGCGAAAAGCGCTGTGATCGGGTCCGCTCATGCGCTAGCGCCAACCATGTGTTCGAGTACCGCCATCACCGAAGCAGTATCTTGCTCTCCGAGTCCTAGGGCCTGGGCCGCTTGATAAATCGGTGCACTCGCTGCGAATAAGGGGGCTGGGGTTAGCGTATCAGCGAGCGCATCGCTGATGATGCTCATGTCCTTTTGCCAAATCGAAACCTTCATCGTCGCGTCTTTCCAGTTGCGCGAAGCCATCATCGGTCCGCGAACCTGAAGCATGCGCGATGAACCCGCGCCATCGCCAACAACCCTGACGACCTCAGCAGGATTCAGTCCCAAGCGCTTGCCGAGCAGGATCGCCTCAGCGGCTGCGACGTTGTGAATCGCTACGAGCAGGTTGGCGACCAACTTCATACGCATACCGTTGCCGAACCGTCCAAGGTCAACCTGAGCGCGAGAAAAGCCTGCAAACACCGGCATCATGTTGCGGATGGCCTTTTTGGGGCCGCTTGCGTATACGACGACATCACCGACGCGTGCTTGCGCTCCGGTCCCGGATAAAGGGCAATCAAGAAGCGTAATACCGGCAGTTGCAAGCCGTCGTTGTTGGCGCTGTTTGATGCTGATTGGCAAGGTGCTGGTTTCGGCGAGCACAATCGGTGCCTGGTTTGCTGGTTTGGGTGTTGAGTGGGTCAGATGCTCGATGAGTGCTTCGCAGCTTGCTTCAAAGGCATCGCTCGACGGCAGTGAGCTTAAAAGCTGCTGGCTGTGGCTTAGCAACAATTCGACGCTTGAGACGACTTGTACACCCGACCGACTAGCTCTTTTTCTCGCTTTGGGGTCGGGATCAAATCCAAACACCGAAAAGCGCTTACTGATCAATTGATCAGCAAGAGCCGAGCCCATGATGCCTAAGCCGATGATTCCAACAGCCGCTTGATTCGCGTGGTCCATACTTGGTCTTCGTTGATCCGTTGATCAATTAACCCTAGTATAGGGACAATTCAATTTCTCAAGAATCTTAAGCATGAAAAGTCAAGTATCCTGGATTCAACGGCCTGACGGCAGCAAAATTGCATGGCGTATGCGGGGTAATCCAAAAGCTGCGCCGATTATTTTCTCTAATTCACTTGGCTCTGATGCATCGATGTGGGACCAGGTGGCTGATGCACTCGCTGAAGACTTTCGACTTATTTTTTATGACACGAGAGGCCATGGCCTAAGCGAGGCGGCGAGTGCCCGTGCCAGTCTCAGCGATCTTTGCGATGACTTGCTTGCGGTCATGGATGCGGCTGCATATTCGCGGGCGCATGTTGTTGGGCTATCTCTAGGGGGTATGACCGGGCTTTACGCAGCCCTCAATGCCACTGATCGCATCGATCGATTAATGGCGTGTAATTGTCGTGCTCGGGTTGACGATGCTGGTATGAAGGCTTGGGACGACCGCATCGTAGCGCTTCGAGAAGGTGGTGTGAAATCATTAGTAAAACCAACACTCGATCGCTGGTTTACCCCGGCTTTTCAACAGGCCAATCCATCGATCATGGAAAGCGTCGCAGGCATGGTCGCAAGAAGTTCCGATCAAGGCTATGAGGCCTGTGTTCGAGCGATTCAAACCTTAGCCTTGCACGAGGACTTGCAGCGTCTGAAAGTGCCCGTGCTATACCTTGCAGGCGCTCAGGATCT
>VGHV01000217.1 GCA_016868095.1 Betaproteobacteria bacterium | reverse complement strand
CTGGGTTCCAAAGGCGATTCGGATGAAGCGACTCCGTAACACGCTAATCGGACAATTCTGAGCCTTTTATCGCAGCCATTTGCGCTTTATCGCAAGCGCGAAAGCAGACAGGATCAAATCATGCAATCTTGGCTCCAAGGGTTTAGCCGATACTATGCGATACTCCCACCCTTCACTTACATTGTAAGAATACTCATGTCTCGAAAAGCTTGGCGCCGCATCCTGATTTTGCTGGTTTTGCTCGCTGTCATTGCCGGGCTCGCAGGGTGGCGATTGAGTGGCAACAAATCGAGTGAAAAGCCAAATCCAGCCCCGCCGCTGGTTTTTCAAGCCAAGGAACTCACACAGGCGTCGCTTGCGAGTATCGGTCAATCCATCGAACTGTCCGGCAGCTTGTATGCCCCCGACAGCGTAACCATTAAGGCTAAATCAACCGGCCAGCTAAAGAGACTAAATGTGGTCGAGGGACAATTTGTTCAGCGAGGTCAAGCTATTGGCAGTCTCGATCTGACTGAATTGCAATCGCGTCTTGCCGAGCGCAAAGCCGCCCTTGCAGCGGCCAAGACCGCGATGACCCAGGCTAGCACGCAATGGGAGGCGAATCAGCGCCTTTCAGAGCGCGGATTTATCGCCCCGACGGCGATCGAAACCTCGCGAGCCAGTCTTGAGTCCGCGAAAGCCCAGGTCCAGGCCGCTGAGTCTGCATTGCAAACAGTCCAGGTGCAGCTTCGCGATGCCGATCTCATCGCACCGATAAGTGGCTGGGTGCAAAAGCGTCTTGCCATCGAGGGCGAAAAGCTGGCAACCGAACAAGCAATCGTTTCAATTTTGAATACTGATCGCCTCGAAATCCACACCCAGGCTGCAGCCTCGTATGCCCAACAGCTGGCGTTAGGTCATCGGCAAAACTTCAGGATCGACGGCATAAAGGCTTTGGTCGCTGCCCAGTTGCACCGCATCATGCCAAGCGCTGACCCCAACGCAAGAGCACTCACCCTGGTCTGGGCCATTAGCGGCAATCCCGACATGCAACTAAGGCCAGGACAGTTTGCGATTGCAAGCGTCGATTTGCCAGGTGAGCAACAGCGTCTGACCCTTCCAGTCGAAGCCATTCGTCAAGAGGCCGGTAAGTCGGTTGCCTGGATCATCGCGGACGGCAAGCTGAGCCGTAAAGCACTCATCACGGGTCGTCAATCGCCAGATGGCACACGCATCGAGATTCTTGATGGCCTAACGCCCGATGCGAAGGTCTTAGCCATGCGCTTTGACGGTCTTCGCGAAGGACAAGAGGCGAGCATCGCGAATTCGGATCAGCCGCCTACCGCGCCCGCCAAGGGTTCGCAGGCAAAGTCCTAGGCCAAGATCATGTGGATTACCAGGGTATCGATTGCCCAGCCTGTTTTCGCCGCCATGGTGATGCTTGCGCTTTGCGTACTCGGTATGTTTTCGTATGTGCGGCTTGGTGTTGAGCAACTGCCCGACATCAACCCGCCGGTAGCCTTTGTCGACGTTCGCTACCCTGGCGCATCACCCGAGGCCGTTGAACGAGAAATCACCCGCCGTGTTGATGAGGCGCTCAACGGCATCGCAGGCGTCAAGCGCATTACCTCAAGAGCCTTTGAAGGACGAAGTCAAACTGGGGTGGAATTCAATCTCAACGCCGACATGGCGCGCGCGGTGCAAGATGTGCGTGATCGCATCGCCCTGGTTCAGCCTGCCTTTCCGAAAGACGCCAAGGCCCCTGTTATCGCACGTGCCAACAACGAAAACGCCCAGCCGGTTGCGGTGTTTGCCCTTCTTTCTGAGACAAAAAGTCCACGCGAACTCTCGATGATTGCTGAATTGCAAGTTTCGCGTCGCTTGCAGCGCGTCGAAGGTGTTTCATCGGTTGAACTTGCAGGCCTTGCAACCCGCGAAGTACGGGTCGATTTAAATGTCGCAAGACTGCAGCAATTCGGCATCACACCGGCCGAGATTGCCAATGCATTGCGCGAGCAAAATAGCGATCAACCGGTTGGGCTGCTGAGCAACCCGGTAAGCGATGCCATTCTTCGTGTTGAGGGCCGCGTCAGCAATCCGCTTGATTTTGGCGCCTTCATCATCGGAAAACGTGACGGCATCCCGATCCAGCTCAATGACCTCGGGCGGGTTTATGAGCGTGAACGAGAACTCGACACGCTGGCTCGGATCAACGGCCAACGCGCAGTCAGCTTTAACATTTTTAAACAGCAAGACGCCAACATTGTTGCCACCGGCGATGCCATCAAGGAAGCTGCCGAAGAGCTACGCGCCCAACTCGGCAACGATGTGGAATTGCGCCTCATCTACGCAACAAGCGACTGGGTGAAACAATCGCTCAAGGGGCTGCAGCGAACCTTGATCGAGGGTGCTTTGCTCACGGTGCTCATCGTTTATCTTTTCTTGCACTCGTGGCGCTCGACTGTGATCACCGGCCTCACACTCCCTATTGCTGTTATTTCAAGCTTTATTGCGGTCTACGCCTTCGGGTTCACCCTAAACTTCATGACGATGATGGCCCTGTCGCTTTGCATTGGGCTGCTCATCGACGATGCCATTGTTGTTCGTGAAAACATTGTCCGTCACCTTCACATGGGCAAGTCCCACACGCAGGCAGCACGCGAAGGCACTGAAGAGATCGGTTTGGCCGTCATGGCAACGACGTTTGCGATTTGCGCCGTTTTTGTGCCCGTTGCCTTTATGAGCGGCATCATCGGCAAGTTTTTTTATCCCTTTGGGATAACGGTGGCTGTTGCCGTCTTGGTCTCATTATTCGTCAGTTTTACCCTTGACCCCATGCTTTCGAGCATTTGGCACGATCCCGATGGCCAGAAGCACCGGCAAATACCACTGGTACGCCATGCGATTGCTGCGGTCGACGCCATGATGGAGGCCTTGCATCAGGGCTATCGCGAGCTCATTCATTGGATCTTTGAGGGCAAGGGATTTCGGCTCTTTTGGCTGATCCCGATTTCACCCCGAGCCATTATTTTGTGGATTGGCATGTTGAGTTTTGTACTTGCAATCCTGCTTATCAAGGCAGTGGGTACCGAGTTTGTTCCTCAAACCGATAATGGCTTCACCCAGCTTTCGGTCCGACTACCTGTGGGCTCGAGTCTTCAGCGCGGATCAGACAAAATTGCCCAGGTTGAAGAGGCCGTGCGCCAGGTACCGGGCATCGCCACGATTAGCACCACGGTTGGAGGCACGGGTTCGGGTTTCTTGGTGGGTCGCAACCAAGCCACACTCAACATCTCTTTAAAGCCCCGTAAAGAGCGTGATCTGGACCAAAAGGCCATCGAGCAGGCTTTGAGAAAGGCAATTGCTCAAATTCCTGGCATCGAGGCTTCGGTTGGAACAGAGCGCCCCATCTATGTCACCTTACTGGGTTCGGATCCCAAGCAACTGGTCGAACAAACCCTTGCCTTCGCCAAAAAAATGGAGGCTATTCCAGGCATCACCGATATCGATGCCTCGGCCAAGCCAGGATTGCCAACCTTCGCTGTAAGACTCGATCGGATAGCCATGCGAGAGTTGGGCCTCAACAGCAACCAACTTGCGAGTTCCTTGCGGGCTTTCGTTAATGGCGAAGTCGCCAGCTACTGGACGGCGAGTGATGGCGAGCAAGTGGAAGTCCTGCTGAGGCTTCCTAGCGAATCACGCGAGCGTATCGAACAGATTCGAGAGCTACCGATTGCCTTTAGCAAGGAGGGTAAAGCGATCCCGCTCTCACGTATTGCAAGCGTCGACTCGGTCGATAATCCCGAGGTGATCAGGCGGCAGAACCTTCTTCGACGCGAGGCGATTTTCGCGGGCGTTCAAAACCGACCTGCTGGCGATGTCGGCGCCGATGTTCAAAAGCTGGTGCAGCAGACTCAACTACCCGAGGGCATGCGTTTTGATGTTGGTGGCGCGACCAAGGAGCAACAAGAAGCCTTCGGTGCGATGCTGGGCGCGATGGCCCTTGCGATTATCTTCATTTACATCGTTCTAGCGAGTCAGTTTGGCAGCTTGATTCAGCCTTTCGCGATCATGGTCTCACTGCCGCTTTCGCTGATCGGTGTGGTGTTGGCGCTGCTGTTGTTTGGTTCAACGCTCAATGTGTTTTCAATGATCGGTCTGATTATGCTCATGGGGCTGGTGACCAAAAATGCAATTTTGCTCGTTGACTTTGCGAATCAGGCGCGCCGAGCTGGGGCAAGCCTGCGTGATGCGCTCTTGCAAGCTGGCCAGGTTCGGATGCGTCCGATCATGATGACCACCTTCGCCATGGTCTTTGGCATGCTGCCCTTGGCGCTGGCGCTTAACGAGGGCGGCGAAATTCAAGCACCTATGGGTCGCGCCATTATCGGCGGGGTCATTACCTCAACGCTGCTTACCCTGGTGGTTGTGCCAGTCATTTACTCTTATCTGGTTCGGGAGAAACCGCTGGCCGCAGCATCTCGAGATGTCTGATCCCATCTTCAAGATAGTCATCACCCTGTGCAAGGAATCCATGCCCGGCATAAAAATTTTCCAAATGCGCCTGGGCACTGATTCTGACGGCTACACGTTTCCCCGGTGCGCCTGCGAAGAGACAAGCGCTGTCAATCGCTCGCCTTATAAGCTCATGGCCTAGACCTTTGCCGCGCTGTCTTTGCTCGACGGCCACGCGACCGATCGATGCTTCGGGATACTTTAGCCCTGGGGGCAGACAACGCGCGTAGGCCCATAAACGCCCTGACGGCCTGTCATAGCCAAGAAGGTGCAGTGCTTCAAGATCGAGATCATCCAAATCCTGATAAACACAGGTCTGTTCGACCACGAAAATCGTTTGTCTCAACTGTAACAATTGGTAAAGCTGTCGAACTTCCAAGGCATCGAAACGCCTTGTCTGCCATTGGAGATTCATCTCATTTAAGCTTAGGGTATGGATATGACTATGGGCCTCGAGGCTATCACGTGCGA
>VGHV01000216.1 GCA_016868095.1 Betaproteobacteria bacterium | reverse complement strand
AAGCGCCGATGCGTGTTCGCCAATCAGTCCGACTTCAGGTGCAATCGATGCTTTTTGAGAGAGAAACTCGTGAACCTCCAAGGGATCGGCCAGACGCTCGCCACTCGGTTGCATGCGTTCGTCGAACGTCGCAATGAGGACTTGTGCAAGTGAGCGGGTTTCTAGCGCATCAACTACTCGGCCCTCTGCCAAGCCCATCGGGCGCACGCCGGCAAGGCGGGTCCGCGGGATGTAGAGGATGTGATCAACATCCATGTGTCGGCCTGGAAACCTTCGATCGAACTCCGACCTTAGCGCACTCAAATTGCGGGTGATTTGTGCCTGAACGTCCTTGCGCTGGGTCTGCCCCTTGCGACGGTAGACGGCAAAGAGGCGACCGTCATCTGATTCAAGTTCGGCTGCCTTATGCTCAATGGCAATAAGCCTTCCATAGCGGTTGGCAATAATGAAGTCGATTTCGCCGTAAAGCGCCACCGACTCATGAATACGTGCCCAGTGAATACCGTGATAAATTGAATACTCGTCTGGGAGCGACTGGGCCAGCTCAAGCAGGGTGTGCCACTCGTCGCGGTGACGCACCTCAGCGGATTCAACCGAATCGATGGATGGATAGGCTCTTGCCAAGGTAGAACGTTCTAAGGTTAGTGAACATTCGGATCATACCGAATTGCCAGGCTCGGAGCGACGACCCTCAGCCATCTTTCGACGCAAAAATGCGGCCTGGCGCGAATCGTCGTTGAGATTAAAGTCAGATTCGTTTGTGCTGGCAAGCCGTTGAGCCATCTTGCGAGACTTGTACATCATCTCCTTGGACATCCGCTCCTGATCGCGATCGTGCATCAGGCTGCGAATGAATTGAATGGACGATGCGACCCAGGGCTCCCGACGACCGATGTCTTCGAGTTCATTAAGAATATGCTCGACCGCACGCCAGTCACCGCGAAGCGCTGCATCGCGGATGCGAAGCTGAATCGCTGCTGCACGTAACTCATCGATGCGGCGCTGTACGAGTTCGTGTGAGGGAATGGCGTCGTAGTCACCCTGGTCAACCTCTGGAAGGACCTCAAGTCGTTCGCGAAAGTTACACCGCTCTCCAGCGCTATCGACTGCGGAAACTTCAACCTCAAGTACGTAACCCTGGCGATGCTGCTGGCGCAGTGCTTCTCGGTGCGTCATCTTTACCAGCGCCCAACACTCCGAACCCACGGCAATGGCTGGCATCTGATAGCGGCCATCGGTCTGCGCGTAGTCGTTAAGCATCTCCAGGTCCGACGGAGACCGAGTAAAGCGCATCGTGACCGAGCGCCACTGCAATTGGGTGAGCAGCCCCATTTCGGCATCAAAGGTCTCGGCAAGATCGATCGCGCGTTCACCGTAGTGGGCGCGTCCCCAACCCGATTGAGCCATCGCCGTCATCAGTTGCTCATTGAAGTCAGACCCAAGCCCCACCGTCGTCGTAGTCACACCCGCGTTAGCCAGCGATTCCACCTGGTGGCAGATTTGGGCGGGCGACACGATCCCGCGGTTGGCAAGGCCGTCAGAGAGCAGCATCACATGGCAGACGGCTTCTCCTCCCGCATGGGGTGCAAGTAACTCACTGGCTTTGAGCCAGCCAGCGTGCAAATTTGTTGAGCCATTTGCGCGAATCGAAGACACCGCCGGCTGAAGAACGCCCATTGCAGCTTCGACCGATTGCAAATCGAGTACGACATCAACATCATCGTCAAATTGAATCATTCCCACCCGATCTTCAGGTGCCATGCGATGGACCAGGTCAATGGCGCAGCGTTTGGCCTCGGCGAGCTTTTGTCCACCCATAGAGCCCGACCGATCGATCACCAGAACGAGATTTAATGGTGTGCGCGATAACGTTGCATCGGGTTCCGACTGCAGGCGCACCAGGACGTGAAAATCATTACGTCCATCGCATAGGGCGGGCTTGATGGGGTTGAGAACAATCTTCATGAGCGCATTCTCCTAAAGGTGTTTGGTGGCAGATCGCGTAGGTGATTCAGTGGCGGGTAGGACGTCCCGTCAATCTATGTTTTGGGCTCTTTTGAGGCGTTTTCGGGGCCTGAAGCACTGTCCCTGTTGCCTGAGGGTGCGTGCTCTTGCTGCTTGCGAATGGCATGCTCTAGATCGTCGATACGCTTTAAAAGCGTCGATTGGTGGCTTGTCATGTCGGAAGCAAACCGTTGCAGAAAGGTGCGCTGGTGTTGGGCGATGGCCTCAAACTCAGCGCGCTGGCGACCAAGTACATCGGCAAACATCTTTTCAAGGAAGTCCTTTTGTCGATAGGCTTCGTCAAAGAGATAGCGTTGCTGGTCCATCTGCTTTTCGATCATGTCGACTGGCTTTTTGAGGACTTCGTGGAGCCTTTCCACGGTCTCATCCATCAGTTCGGCAATGTGGCGCAGTCCCTGCTTGAACGCCGCTGGATCACCGCCACCGGAAGGCATCTGCGAGGCTAGGCGCTTTGTGGCATCGTCAAACATGAGTTGCACTTCTTTGCGCATCGCTTCGATCTGATAGCGCGTGCGCTGCTCCATCTCGCGCATCTCATGCATGACATCAACCATCCCCATGCTGCCCACGCTCGAGGGCAGGGGTTTGACAGGCGGGGGGCGCTTTGCAAACGATCCCGATGCGCCCGCACGCGTGACGCCCTCGGTACGAAAAGCTGCAACCAGTAATTCGGCTTCGCTCACGCGATCAGTTTTTTCCAGGTAGCGGGCAAGATCCTCTGTGGGTACAGCCGATGTGTAGCTGGCAATTTTTGCAAGCGGAAACCCCTCGGCAAGTAAGCGCCGGGTTGCGACGTACTGCACAAGATGACGAAAACCATAGACCGCATCACGCCCCTCGCGAAGTGGTTTATCAACGGCAGCTACCTGGACGTAGTGCCGCACCAGACGTTCATTGCCTTCGCTTGCCTCTTGGGCGATGTTGAGTTTTTGTACTACTTCCTGTGCTGCAAGAACCAAGGCATCGGCGTTGCCTTGAAACTCCTTGCGCATCTGCTCGAGTACTCGGTTCATCTACGGACCCTCCGTTTGCCCAGGGTGCGGTTTGACTGCTTTTACCGCACCCGTTGCCATTGACGGTTGTCATGATGCCAATTAACATAGCCATTGTCAATATGCCAATGAGTATTGTCTTAATAAAAGGGCGTCATGAATCGCTTTATTTAAAAAGTAACGGTTCATAAACAATTACTTAACGCCATTAATTGATTTTCTAATCACTTATTAAGGACATGAATGACCCCAATCTTTTACAGCCCCAAGCAGGTTGCTAACCATCCCTTTATCTCCATTCAGAAGCTTCCAGCCTTTATTGCGGCGTCCAAGCGTCAAACGGTTGAACCGGAGCCCTTTTCAGCACAGGACTTTGAACTCGCACATGACGCCACCTATGTTCGAAATATCCTTGCATTGAAGACAAGCAACGGATTTGGCACCCGGAATGCATCCATCAATACGGCACTTGCTTACAGCAATGCCTCGATGTGGTCGGCAACTGAACACGTGCTTAAGCACGGTGCTTTGGCCTGTTCAGCCTCCCAGGGCTTTCACCATGCCTCGCATGCGAGCAACTTTGGTTATTGCACCTTCAATGGGTTGGTGATCGCAGCACGTAAGGCGCTTGCCACGGTTGGGAAGGTCTTGATCATCGACGGAGATGCCCACTTCGGCGACGGGACGGTCAGTTGCCTGAGCGTGCTGGGTTTGACCGGGCAGGTGATCAACGTCACCCGAGATCGTGGGATTGGGGAGGCGCAGGCCGATCTCAACGTCGAGGGCTGGTTTGCCTACACCGAAGCGCTCATCAAAGAACATCGACCTGGGGTGATTCTTTATCAGGCCGGTGCGGATGCCTGGGAGGGAGACCCTTACGGAAGTGGCTATCTGAGCTTTGAGGCCATGGGCTACCGGGATGAGGGTATTTTTAGGGCAGCGATCCATCATGGTGTGCCACTTGCCTGGAACCTTGCTGGCGGTTACAGCGAACCGATGGAAAAGACCGTGGCGCTTCATCTTCAAACGCTCGCGACAAGTGACCGGTTGGCCGTTAAAGGTTGAGTCAGGCAATAAGTAGGCAGAACTCGGTTTTGTATTTACATTAGCCACACATCATTTAGGATTCGTGTATCTGATGCGTACTCGTTTGGAGATAGCCATGCGTGACGCTGCCATCAATTTACGGGCTCTTCGACAGCAGCGCGACCTGATCGACCAAGTGTTCTTTCGCCTTGATGATGCCAGGTTCAGGGCGTTCACTGCCATGCTCGATGCGCCGTTACAACCTAACCCTGGGCTGAAACGCTTGCTGGCAGTCAAAGCGCCCTGGAAAGTGGGTGCGTGAATTTGAACCCTCCGCAGCCGCTGGCACCGGACCACCAAGTCAATTTATTCTCGTGCGGCGGATCCGTGCTTGATGAGTGGCTCAAACGACGTGCCTTGGGTAACTATTGACCCTGCTTCACAAACACCTGACTTCGCACATCGCGCCTGATGGCGAGCCTTGCCTCTTCCCAAGCGATCGCATCGGCTTGATCACAGACTGACCTTTTAAAGTCAATGAGCAGGCGCCTCGTGGCACGAATCACCTGACCTGCCCGGTGATAGCTTGCGCTGTAGTGAATACCTGGTACGTTATAAAAGACATCCGTTGGGATTTGGTCGATCTTGACCTTTTCGGGCAGGGTGAGTTCGGTGTGTTCGTCGATGTTATAAAGATCACACTTAAACGGTGTTACCCGATCGGTGATCTGGCGATAGGCAGAGGTATGGAAAATTGTCGCCATCGTCAAACCGTAGGGCAGGGTGAAGGCGCTTTTACCTGGCAGGTTGGCGATCTCATCGAGTTCGTAGGACGTGGTAACAAACCAGTTGGTACTCAGATCAAGCGGGTCGCCGTACTTAAAGCTTCCTTTTCCTGATTCCTTATTTCGGTTAAGCATCCAGT
>VGHV01000215.1 GCA_016868095.1 Betaproteobacteria bacterium | reverse complement strand
CGCTGGCGATACCCATCTTCCCAATACCCCGATTCACGCACACGAACTAATCCATAGGCATCCCTGATGGGGTGCCCCCAAGGACTCTCAGGCGGAAGTGCATAAACAATGAGTGGCTTAACGCTGTACAAGCCAACTTATGGGCTCCTGGGATAACGTTTATTGGGACGCCCCCTCCAGCAGGAAACCCCAGATCATCGTCGCGGTAGGTCAGACGATCAACAAGGTCGTCGAAAGGGGTTTCCCTCAAACATGCTTCGATTCGCTTAACAAGCTCCGCCACCTCCTCGAGAAGTTCGGGCGGAGGGTCAAGATCGCCCAGTGCGTTACGATGAATCCGTGAAGCCATGTTAGTCTTATTGCTCAAATACATAACGTTCCTTTCCCTATTCAGTTGCCCGAAAATCTTCGTAACCGTACAACCTGACGATCACCACTTAAGATCTGCCTTAAGTCGAGCCCCACCCTTTAGCTACTCGTACAAACCCGGCATCGCTGCTGGATCATCGTTCACTGGCAGTCATTGCGATGCTCACACTCCACTGCCGACATCTGCCATCGAACCCCTGAGACAGGCGAGTTCTTAACGGGGGTTGGCACAGCCCTCGCCGTTTTTAGGTGCACAGATCCCATATAGTTCTCGTAGTGAAACGAAATGGTTGAGATCGACCACAAGGCGCTCAGACTGAGCAATACCGTGATGGCAAATCCCGTTAGTCGATACATACCCTTAGCCATGAAATTCCCCTTGATTCGTTAGCAGGTGAAGTCATGGTAGGGCTCAGGTGGCTCAAATCATGAGCCACTCATTTGCACAATAAATAAATTTTTCAAGTGATCTTGAAGGGGGTCGACCTCAAGGCTGGCGCATAGATTCAGGCATCGTGAGTCCTCGCTCACGCAACTCAGCAAGAACGGTCTGGTTATAGCCCTCCCAAAAGGATGAGCCTGGCCCTCCAACCATGCAGCCAAGAAGCATGGGCGTTTAGCCGTACTTTGCATAGACCTGGTCTAAGGAACCGCTTACAAGCCCATAGACGCCAAACTTCATATCGTTGTTTTTTATATCTTGCAACGCTGCCTGACTGCCTGCTCGCGTGCTGTCTTCATACCCTCTTGGTATGCGTCGAACGATATTCGCCCCATCGTGATCCTCAGGCTGCGAAATGCTAAAGAATTGATAGACCCGTTCACCCAGAGGTATCGAGACCGCAGTTGCTATTGCACCAAATAAAGACCATGTCATCCAGGCTCTTGTCTTTGTCATGTTTCTTCAACCTCAGGCGATAGGGTCAGGACAGTGGGAAGCATGCATACCGGTTCTTTACTTTGTCGGCTCGGAAGTTTTAGTCTGCGCCTCATCCAAACCCTCTTCGTCCCTTTCTTTAGCGAGATCGAGTAACTCGCGCTGAGCACGGGGCGAAAGCTTGTTCCATTTCGCCATGAAGTCTGCCTTTGATAGGGGAAGTTTTGCCGTTGACTGATTGGTCACTGCTTCGTTTTCGGGTTTCATGTTGATGGCAATCCTTGGGCCTGTGATCGTTGTTGGGTGGTCGTGAGGTCGGGGTGTTGGGTGTTAGCTGTCAAAAAGGCCTAGCCATACGAGTGGCCCTTTTGATCACATCGGGTCGTTTTGCATAACTTGTACAAAGCAGCTTCGGGTCTGGCGTGATCCCCACGCGCCCGAGATCCAATCGGTCAGCGTCCCAGCAAGCGCACATCGCAGGGTGAGCGTCACACAAGCCATCGCTATGCAGTCGCATGGCTTCGCAAAGATGCTCAAACTCGGTCGCATTCAACTCTGACAGCGTTCCCTCTTTATGAAGTTGGAGCGCAAAATCGGCGGCACGCCTGCCGTGGGACGGATCGCTGTATTCATTGTGTCTCTGGCTGTCATGCAAATAAGCAAACCAGGCAAGAATTGCTGGATTCACATCCACTGACCTTGCCAGACGCCTGCCGTGGTACCAGACCCGACTCCAGTGCGCAATGCCATGTGCACCGTGATGCCAGCGAAGACGGAATACGGGGCGCACGGCAGCGATCGCCTTGTTGATGATCTGTGCGTGGTCCATTTAGCTCGCGTAGCGATGAACGATTAGAGGGTCACACAAGACGATCACATGAGCGCCAGGTTCACGTGCTTTGATCTTTTTTATAGATCGATTAAGAGATTGCTTTGCAGACATGATTGCTCTCAGTCCCAATCACCTTGTCTTTCCATCAACACCTGGTCCATCGGACACACGGGCGGTCCGTAGTGAATCCAGGATTTCAGCATGGGGACCCTAAACCCACAACGCTCACACACGGCTCGCGGTCGTGATCGAAAGCTTGGAGATGGCACCGGTACGGCAAGCTTTGCATGCGGGTAGTTTCCGAGTTTTAGCGCAATAGCTGTCAGCTTTTGTTTCAGGGCAGGTCCTGCCGACGCTTCTCGCATCTTGCCCTGGAGTCCTATCCGCTGTGCAATGGCTTTAAACTCCTTTCCGTGTTTGTGTTCACAGTTATCGACCGCGTGGACCAGTTCATGGGTCAGCGTATCCAGCACTTCGACAGGGTCAGCAAGCTTGGGTGAAATGAAGATCTCATTGATAGCCGCATCCGAGGATTTGGTTGACCAGCACTGGCCAATCACACTGCGGCTGCTCGTATGGGCAAATCCACAACTCACTCTGACGGGTGGTACCTCGTAGCCACGCTCTTTAAAGATAGCGCTCAGTTCGCTGACCGCCTCGTCCAGCCATTGCTCTCGATTTGGCTTCGTGCCCACACTTGCCTTACTTCCCTTCAACACGTTTGAATGCCTCCTCGTAGTGTGCCGTAATGTCCGCATCGAGGAACACCAGTCGAATCAGTGAAGGTCGCGTACGGTGCGCCTCGGCGGTCAGTGTTTGAGCCGTAACCATGGCGGCTTCTTCCACCGGGAATCGATAAATGCCGATCGACAGTCCCGGCATGGCAATTCGGTAGATTCCCTGAATGCGGGCTTGGTCAAGCACGGCGCGGGTGGCTCGTGCTAAGGCATCATGGGGTGACGCATCCTGAAAGTAGCGGGGTGCTGCCACATGAATGATCCATCGATTGGGTAAATCGTAGCCAGGTGATACAACGGCTTGGGTCAGCTTGATGGGACCATGCACTTTGGCCCAGGCTTGAAGTTGAGGGCCTGCAGCACGATGAATCGCACCCGACACCCCCGCCCCGGGCAAAAGCTCGCGATTGGCTGAATTCACAATGCCATCGCAATCCTGTTGCTTGAGCAAATCGCCCGTGACGAGTTGGATCTCCATGTGTCTGGCGCTTTAGTGAAGAAGCTTGGAGGTACCTGGCGGGCTTGTCGTGGCGTCGGCAGCATCACCAGGGGTCGTGTCTTTCGTGTCCGAGACTTCACCTTCTTGCTCTTCTTTATAGCGCCTTGCTGCATGGTCAGCCTGCTCAATCCACTGATAGCCCCTCAGCGCCTGAGCACCGACGATGCGCAAGGTCCGAGCAAATGCAGCAAAGCTCACCCTGCCCTGCCAGTCAAAGCGATAGGCGCACATCACCGTGCCATCGTCTCTAACCATCCACTTCGGTGTAAAGCGCCTGCTGTTGAGTTGATTGGCCATCTTTAATGCGACGGCTTCATCCAAATGATCAAAACTTTGGAGGATGAGTATCTCGGCCATGTCCTCACCGATGAGCAGGAATGAGGAAAAATAGGGCGTCAGATCAAAGCTTAGATCGTTCTCATCATCAAGCCTGACCTTAAAGCCAAGCGCTTCAAGCCATCGCCCCAAGTTCGCCTGCGAGAGGTCACTGGCTGCAAGACTTCCTGGTAACCGTGTACGAGCGCTCATCGATCCACCTTTCATAAACATGATGCATTAAGCCTGGCTGGCGCTGCCCTATCCCGTTGCCATATCGGCTGAATCCCACAACATTTGCTTGAACAATTCAACTTGAAGCTCATCCAGATCACGAATAGCGTAATTCAGCAGTCGCATTTGCTGACGATTCGGCTGGGGTTCGATCTCATCGTCAATCAACATCAACGCAAAGATGGCGATCACTTGTGGTTTGCTCAGCGATTGAGCCTTATGCAGGACCTTTAGCTGATCCACCATTAAGCCTGGAAGCGTCAGGCTTAATGCCCAATCCCAAAGCACTTCCAGATCGTCTTCACTATTTAACCGTGAAAGCAATTCCGTGAGTAAGACGCCCTGTCCGCTTTCTGATGACGTGATTCGATCCTGTTGCTCACTCGCCTTTTCCCACGCGACCCTGTCACTATTAGCGGCAATCTCACGAAGCCGATCAAATATCTCTAACTGCTGGAATAAGTATTCACGAGATTTTTCAAGACGCTCCATAGCCCGTTCAATGGTGCGCAGCGGACCATCGGATTGTTCTAATCTCTCGCGTGAGCCTCCGGTCACTTCGGCCCACACATCAAGGAATGCATCGCTATCTGGTTTTGGCATCTCACGGATATGGTGGCGAACGGACTCAAGCACATGCATTTGGTCATCAAGCATCTCTTTAAATCGCATGGAGCCTTCGAATACTTCATTTGCAACGTTAAACAGTCTAGAGCACTGTTTCGCGACGGTTTCTAGATCGCCCCTAGAGGTGCGGCGCAAGAAGGCAGGAATCTCAAGATTTTGTGCGGTTCGTTCCTCAATGCTTTCAAGCGCCGAACTGGCTGCCATTTTCACTTTAAGCATTCTCGATGCGCTCAAAGCATTGAGATTGCGTGTCAGCGATACATCATTGGGTAAATCAGCCTGCGCCATCGCACTCGCCATAAACGATGCGCCATAAGACACCCCGTTGTCAGCCACCTGTTTGAGGATCTGCAGTTTGCCAAACCCGTGAGAGCCTGCTGCATGCATTGAGGGGACCTGAGCGAGTCCGGGTAGCGGGTCAGCCTTATCGTCATCGTCGCGTTCATGGACGAGGATCCAGGCCGTCTCCAGACAGACCAATTGATGCG
>VGHV01000214.1 GCA_016868095.1 Betaproteobacteria bacterium | reverse complement strand
TCCGAAATCACTTGGATAAATGATAAAACTGCGCCAGCGTGGGGAATCACGAGACTTTAACGCGCTTACCTTCGGAAAGCCCGTCTGTGAAAAATGACGCTCGAAGCAACCGATCTCGTTCGTGTGTGTTAGGTTTTGGTTGGGATCTTGCTGGTCTAGCCTCTGAACAAACTGTTGTCGTTTGCGATCTAGTCGGTATTGTTGATAGCCTAGCTCGAATAGGATCGATCGTGCGCGATCATCGTTAATCAGATCTGCATGTGTACCCATCCATTCATCAGACTGCTGCAGCTGCACTCGAACAGTATCGCCGATGTACGCGTCAAGCAATTGCTCGCGTATGCGGACTAAGTGAATCAAGGCAAGCGTTTGAATGGATGCGCCTGGCATGCAAAGTCTTACCGTACCCCTAATCGCTGCAGGCATAGCAACACCGCTACACTCGATGACCAGCCGATCGAACTCGTTTTGGCGGGCCAAGATAGTCTGCAAGCCATCGACAAGATCGCTGCCGTAAGTACAGCAAATGCATCCACCAGCGATATCGATCATTTGCCCTTTCTGGGCACGAATTAGCTGCTTGTCGACATTGATCTCACCAAAGTCGTTGACCAAGATTGCTAGTCGCTGTTTTTTCGCTTCGTGACTTGATCGATCTGTCGCGCTTAGTAGCCGGTTGATATAGCTTGTTTTTCCCGCTCCGAGATAGCCGGTGACGATCTCAACGTTCATAACGATGCGGGAAATAATCTGCCCGCTTGTACGGTGCCCCAGACTTTTAATCGGTGCAACTCCTCAGGCGGCACCTCGTAGGGATCATGATCCAAAACTGCGAAGTCAGCACGTTTACCAACAGCAATCGAACCGACCTCATGGTCCAGATGGAGTGTTTGCGCTGCGCCAAGTGTAATTGCATAAAGCGCCTCATCAACGCTAATGCGTTCGTCTCTGCCTAAGGTCACCCCACGAGCGGTTAGGCGATTTACTGCTGCCCAAGCAGTGAACAAAGGCGCAAGTGGCGTGACGGGTGCATCTGAGTGAATACCCATGACAAGTCCCGCGCGAAGCGCGCTGGCGCATGCATTCATGCGCTCAGCACGTTGCGGCCCTAAGGTGATAGCACGATGTTGATCGCCCCAGAAATAGTGGTGATTTGGAAATAAATTGACCGCAAGTCCAAGGGCCTTCATTTTTCTAAATTGTGCTTCATCGCCCATCTGACAGTGCTGCAGTACGAAGCGATGATCCGCAGAGGACTGTTTGCGCAGTGCCTGAGTAAAACAATGAATTGCCAGATCAATCGCCTCGTCACCATTGGTGTGTGTATGAACTTGCAGTCCATTGGAAAGCGCAGCCTCGTACAATAAAGTCAAGTGCTCGGGTGGCGTATACCATAATCCGTTGGGCATACCGTTATAGTATCCAGGCCATCGAAGTCGAGCTGAAAATCCTTGAATCGAGCCATCAACAAAGGCTTTGATCGCTCCCAATCGAAGCTGATCGGTACTCTTTTGCTTTAATTCTATGGCTCGCTCGACCAGCTCGGTAGGGCTCATCGCCTGGAATCGTCGCATGGCAACAATACGAACAGGATAGCTGCAAGACGCAGTGACACGGAGCATCATTTCGACTGCATCGTCGGGGAGTAGGTTGGCAAGATCGGTCGCCGTCGTCACCCCGGCGCGAACGCAAAGCGACGCAAATCGCCACATAGCTGCCTCATCGCCAGCCATGGCCTCTCGATCAAAGCCAACAAAGCGTCCGACCATCGTCATGGCATCGGGCCCTTTAAGCTCCCCGTTTGGGTAGCCATCCTTATCAAGCGGTATGCCGGGGTGTTCGATACCTTTTCGCATCAGCCCAGCCTTTTCTAGGGCGAAGGTGTTGACGTTCATGATATGCCCACTTGCGTGCATAACGCCTACACAGCATTTTTCCGATACAGCATCTAGATCTTGTCTCGTCATGCGACATTGATCTTCAAAATAGATCGGATCAAAGCCCCAAGCAGATATTTGACCTTTAGAGCTGTCGGATTGCTTTAATCGTTGGATCACTGCTGGGATGCTTTTACATGCTTCCCAAATCCGTCCCTGTGGATCAGCCCGCGGGAAGAAGCCCGTGTAAGCATATCCCCAAAATGCTCCCTCGCTCACATGGCAATGCCCCTCAACACAGCCTGGCATTAACACATGATCAAGGAAGCGTTCATCAATTCGATGGGCGCCTAGCGCTTTCATTGACTCAAGGCTACCCGTGCCAAGCACTCTGCCATCAAGAACCGCCACTGCTTGTGTCGATTTATTGGAGCGGTCCATTGTGATGATCCGCTTTGCGGGATAAATTTCAATCATGACGTTGCTAACACCTCATTAAAGTGGGTTTAGACTCGAGGTCAAAAGCTTGAAGTGCGCCGCAAAAAACTCAATCGGTTGGGTGCGCCACCTCAACGCTGTCCTTAATTCATGGAGCATAGCGTGACTCGCACCACATCAACTCAGGAATACCAATCACACGTTGGCTTTATTGGACTTGGCGTCATGGGGCAGGCCATGTGCTTGAATCTCGCCCGCAAGCTATCAACGATCAAGCCAGACGCTGAACTTCATGTCCACGATCAAATTCCCGCAAGGTCCGAGGTCTTCAAGGACATGTCCGTCCATATCAGCGCGTCTGCCAACGAGATTCTTGCCCAATGCGATCTTGTCTTTCTCTCGTTGCCCTCAGGTGTTGAGATTGCCCAACTACTCGAGCTAAGCGCTGGCCGGCGTAAAAAGGGGCAGTGGATTATTGATTGTGGAACGACCTCTGTTATTCAGACCAAAGCGATCGCCGAGACCTTAAGTAAAGAATCCATCTTATGGATTGACGCGCCTGTGGCGCGCACCAGAGAAGCTGCCATCAAGGGCCAGCTGGCCATGATGGTTGGTGCAAGCCTAGAAGAATTCGTTGCAATAAAGCCCATCTTAGCCACCATGGCAAGTGACATTGCGCATTGCGGTGCTCTGGGAACGGGTCAGCTATGCAAAATATTGAACAATATGATTTTATTTCAAACGGTCGAAGCGCTCGCAAGTGCTGCAGCGATTTCTGAAGCTTATGGACTTGAAGCGCATGCGCTTTTTTCGATATTAAGTCAAGGATCTGCAGACAGCTTTGCCCTGAGAAACCACGGCCTTAAAGCAATCGCTCCCCGAGTCTTTCCTGAATCTGCGTTTCCAGTAACCTACGCCAAAAAGGATTTAGGCTATGCTCTCGAGCTTGCTGAATCGCTTGCGATCGTTTGCGAAGGCGCTCAGACAGTTGATGAACGCTTTGATCTGGCCATTCAAAACGGTCTATCGAATCATTACTTCCCAGTGATTCGATGTCTTAATAAGTGAAACACTCCATCACAGCGTGAGCAAAATCGATGAAGACTTTGGCATTGACTTTGATCAGCGCTTAGCTCGTTTAGCTCTTAGTATTTGAATACTTTCCAAAAAATGGCTGCGGTCTTTCGACTCCTTGCCTTTTCTTGCAAGAGCTGCGCGAATCATTAATCGCGATTCGAACGAAAGCGAGCTATCTTCATCAATAACAAGGGGCCTGCCCTCGCCGGGTAAATTTCGGAACTCCCCGCGTTGTTGCGCGGCTTCAATCCTTTGGTCAGCGATCCAACTCAGTGCAAGCTTCATGGTTGTAGTACTCCATTTTTCCAACCGATTTAGGCAAACAGGCGTCAATGAGCCATGAAGAATGAATCCATTCGTTTTGCAAAACACCCTAATGGCCTGCCCGATGCGTCATGCTTTGAGTTTACGCAAGAACAAGTGATCAGACCTGCTCATGGCGAAGTCTTGATCGAGAATCACCTGCTCTCGGTCGACCCTTATATCCGCATGCGGATGGAGAAGGAGGACTCGTATGCGCCAGCCATGCGCTTGGGCGAGGTCATCGTTGGTCGAACTATTGGTCGCGTTGTTGAAAGCAAGGATTCACGATATGCCATGGGCTCGTGGGTGGTTGGCCGTCATGCTTGGCAGCTCTACTCGCTTGCAAGCGCAGATGACCTACAAACGATTGACCCCGACCTTGCGCCCTTGAGCGCTTATCTCGGCGCACTCGGATCCACAGGCCAGACGGCATGGCTGGGCCTGCATTTGCTTGGACAACCAAAGCCAGGTGAGACGGTCCTCGTATCGGCAGCAGCTGGTGCCGTTGGTAGCGTTGCGATTCAACTCGCTAAGGACTACGGTTGTAGAGCGATTGGCATTGCCGGTGGATCAAGCAAATGCGATTGGGTTAGGACTAAGCTTGATGCCCACGATTGCCTGGATTATCGGGCCAGCGATTTCGAGTCAGCTCTTTCTGAAGCGCTTAAGGAGGGAGTTGATTTTTATTTCGATAATGTTGCTGGTTCAATACTTGATCAAGTATTGCCGAAGATGAAACTACACGGTCGTATTGCATTGTGCGGACTCGTCTCTCAATACAATGCAAAGACGGTAGATGGCCTATTCAATCTGCGTTCACTTTTCAATAAGCGTGTTCGGCTTGAAGGTTTCTTGCTCTCAGACCACAAATCTCTCTTACCAAAGGCCAATTCAGACTTGATGACAGCTTATCGAGCAGGCAAGCTTCACCACGAAGCGAGCATTTACGATGGGCTTGATCAAGCACCGACTGCCTTTGTCGATATGCTCAAGGGCCGCAGTCTTGGCAAGCAACTTGTCCGCTTGCGCAGCGATGCAGGCTGCCCCATTTAGTGGATCAACAATGACTCAAATGGTTGCACAAGAGATCACGCAGCATATCGCTCGCATTAATTATATGGTCCCTGTGATCTTTGGCTTCGGGGCGCGCGCTTCGCTCACTCATGAACTCGCGGCTTTGAACGCTTTAAACCCATTCATAGTCAGTGATCGAGGAGTCGTTGGCGCAGGCCTTCTTGAGAAGGTCACACCCTACCTGCCAAAGCAGTTTAATATCTTTCTCGATACCGAGCTCAATCCCACAGAGGCAGCCGCGGGCC
>VGHV01000213.1 GCA_016868095.1 Betaproteobacteria bacterium | reverse complement strand
GTGCCCATGAGGTTAATGAAGTTTTTTTTGATAACGTTCGCGTTCCAAGATCAAACCTCGTTGGCGAGGAGAATCGGGGCTGGACCTATGCCAAATACCTTCTCGGTCACGAACGAACCAATATTGCAGGCGTGGGGATTTCAAAGCGTGAATTGGCAAGACTAAAGCGGATTGCCTCGCGCGAAACACGTCATGGCAAGCCTTTGCTGTCGGATCCTTTATTTTCTGCCAAGCTTGCCCGCCTTGAAGCCGAGCTCATGGCACTTGAGATTACCAACCTGCGTGTGCTCGCTGCTGAAGCCGAAAAACGCAGTCCGGGGCCAGAGGTTTCGATTCTAAAGATCAAAGGCAGTGAGATTCAGCAATCGCTCACCGAGTTAATGATGCTTGCCGTGGGTTCGGCGGCGATCCCTTTTCAACGCGATTGGATCAATGCAGGCTGGCAGGCACAGGCACCTGTCTCGCCCTGGGCCATTCCTTTGGGGGCTGCTTATTTGAATATGAGAAAGACCACGATTTACGGTGGATCCAATGAAATCCAGCGCAACATCATCTCCCAGATGGTGTTGGGACTCTAAGCGCGAGGACCGAGACGATGAATTTTCAGATCACCGCTGAGCAGCAAATGCTTGTCGACAGTGTGCAACGATTTTTAGAGCGAGACTACGGCTTTGATGCCCGACGCAAACAACTCGCCGATCCAGGATCGCCGCGTTGGCGATGGCAAACGCTTGCCGAACTTGGACTTCTCGGCTTGATGGTGCCAGAGGAAGACGGAGGCATCGGTGGCAATGCTTTTGATGCCATGCTTGTCGCACAAGCTCTCGCCCCTGGACTTTTGCTAGAACCCTGGCATGAGGTTGCGATCGAGTCCGTGCATTTGTTGCAACATTTAAAAAGCTCCAAAGTTTCGACTGATCCATCATTCATTGCAAAACAAAGGCGGATCAGCGAAGCCCTTGGCGCAATCGCAATCGGCGATCGCATGATTGTCCCTGCGCACGACGAAGCCCATATGCAAGGCCAAATGATGGCCGTACAAACAAGAGCCCATCAGGCGGGCGACGGTTATGTCATCAACGGTACCAAGGTGCTGGTTTGTGCGGGCGCACTTGCTGATCAATGGCTGCTTACCGCGAAGTTAGGCCATGCAGATGATGCACCCATCGCTGTTTTCCTCTTTGGCTCTGAAGTCCCAGGTGTACAGCTTAAAAGCTATCCTGGCATGGATTCACGTTGGTACGCCGATTTAGATCTGCGCGATTGCTGGGTACCGGCAAGCGCTTTATTAAGCGCCGATGGGCACGAGGCGATTCGCAAAAGTCAGGCGATCCGTTTAATGGCTTGGTGTGCCGATGCGCAAGGTTGCATGCGAGCGCTGGTTGAGCAAACCAAGCAATACCTACAAACCCGCAAGCAATTCGGTCAAGCTATTGGAAGGTTTCAAGCATTACAACACCGTGCAGTCGATATGTTTGTTCACAGCGAACAATCGTATTCGATGCTGATTCGTGCAGCAGACGCTTGCGAACGACTGGCATCAGATACGCCCATCGAGGCTAATTTCTCGTCCTGCGACCATGCCCTAGCTGCCTCGCGGCTGCTGATCGGTATTGCCGGGCGCAGTATTTCGCAAGAAGCCGTGCAATTACACGGCGGCATGGGCGTTACCGATGAACTAAGTGTTGGCCATTTCTTCAGAAGGCTAACTGCCTTTGAATTGCGTCTTGGTGATACGGATTATCACAACATAGTGATGGCTAAATTATTGCAATAGACTAAGGGCGAAATGGACGAGTTGCCGTAATGCCGGTAACCTTGGAAGTTCCGCAACTTCCGGCTCCTCGTGATGGAAATCTTTGCCGTCGTTTTTTTAATTCTATTAAATGGACTTTTTGCCATGTCAGAAATGGCACTCGTGTCCTCTCGCAAAGCACGATTACAAAAATTAGTTGATGAGGGGGACGCTGCAGCTGCGGCTGCACTCGCTTTAAACAGCGAACCGACAAGATTCCTGTCAACGATTCAAATTGGTATTACCTCGGTAGGCGTGCTTTCGGGGATCGTGGGTGAGGCAACGCTTGCAAGGCCACTTGCTGAAGGTTTTCGCCAGCTCGGCATGGCCAATGAGCCCTCGCAATGGATTGCGACAGGCTTGGTTGTGGTCATTATCACCTTTTTATCGATCGTCTTTGGTGAACTGGTTCCCAAGCGCCTCGCACAGGGCAATCCAGAAACCATCGCCCGCATCGTAGCCGCACCGATGCAATTATTAGCACTGATCGTCCGCCCCTTTGTGAGCTTACTCACAAGCACCACCGAACTGGTTCTTGCTATTTTTCCAAGGCGTATCCAAGAGCAACCATCGGTGACTGAAGAAGAAATCGAAGCCTTGCTCGAGGAAGGTTCCGACGCTGGTGTTATTGAGGCCCAAGAGCACCAAATGGTTCGAAACGTATTTCGACTCGATGATAGGCAGATTACTTCGCTGATGGTGCCTCGATCCGAATTGGTAGCGCTCGATGCCGAGGTGCCCACCGAGGATAATCTTGCAGTCATCGCGGCTTCCGATCATTCGCGCTTCCCAGTGTTACGTGGCGATAGCCGCGAGATTGTCGGCATTGTTTCTGCAAAGCATTTGCTCAATCAATTTTTGCGCAAAGAAGCTGCCGATATTCAACGCGCCATGCAACCTGCCGTCTTTGTTCCAGAAACATTAACCGGAATGGAATTACTTGAAAATTTCAGGGCAAGTTCGACGTCGATGGTCGTGGTCATGGACGAGTACGGACAACCCCAAGGAATCGTCACCGAGCAAGATGTTTTCGAAGCGATTGCCGGTGAATTCAAGCCTCAGCATGCTGACGATGCCTGGTCGATTCAACGCGAGGACGGCTCTTGGCTCCTCGATGGCCTGATTCCTATTCCTGAGCTTAAAGATTTGCTCGGGCTGCTTGACGTGCCCGAAGAAGATAAGGGCCGCTATCACACGCTGGCCGGCATGTTAATGCTCCTGCTTGGTCGACTACCTCATGCAGCCGATCAGGTCGACTGGGCTCAATGGCGATTCGAGGTGGTAGATCTTGACGGTCACCGCATCGATAAAGTGATCGCCAAGCGGATGACCGAACCAGGCGATGCCGATGCTTAAGCAAGATAATCGATAGTGGATGCGGACCGTCGATAATTAATTGGACCGATGCTTCCTATTGATCAATCCTTAGTTTGATCGATTCCAAATATTCGGGATCGAGCTCGAGTTATAGCCTGAAACAAAGGCTTTTTTCAGGCTTGTTGCGTGACCCGATATGGTTTCTGATGGCAAAAAGACGTGGCGCTTAACAGCGCCAATATTTGCCCCATAAACATGAATGCTAATCGACGGCTCATCAAGCATCGCATTGGCAACTGTGTGAACATCGCCGATGCGCGGCGAGACCGCCTCAATGTGCCCGCCCTCTAATCGGTGTGGATCACCAAGGGGTCGCATCAAACCCATGTCGTCGGCTTCGTACGACTGGCAAAGTTCAGCACCTCGTAAAATGCCGACCAAACCCCAAACCGTATGGTCATGAATCGGCGTTTTCTGCCCCACACCCCATACAAAGCTCACCACCGAAAAGCGCTCAAGTGGGTCGCAATGGAGTAAGTACTGCCGATAAAACTGCGGGTGTGGCTGCGCGCACGAAGCAGGCAGCCAGGCGTCGTCAGCGATCAGCGCCTGCAGTAAAGGCTTAACAGCTTGGAGCAGGACCGCTTCATCGTCGGTCTTGTCAACAAGCCCCGTGAGCTCCTTAACAAAGTCGCGAAGTGGCTGCAGCGCTTTTGATTTCACAAAAAATTTGCAATCCGATTACTTTCGTTTGACCTTCTCTAGCATTTTGAACACCGACTTGCTCGCTCGTGAAAACTGACGCTTGAGCAGTTTGGGTAATGCGCGCCGCTCTAAGGTGTTGCGACGTGTACGTGAACGTTCAGCCATGATGGACCTCGGTATAACGGGTAAAACCGGTGAGTATATCAAGCGGCTGCTCACCGCCCTTAAATTAACTGGCGGTATTGCGCTTAACGAGGCGATTCAGGCGAATGATGCGCGATCCAATGCCTTGCAATGGCATCACGGCGACAAATCCACACGCGATCATGCGTCTCGACATAATCAAGGAATCGTTGCAGCGCCCTCATGCGACCTGGCCTGCCAAGCAAACGACAATGCATGCCAATGGACATCATCCGCGGACACTCGTCACCTTCAGCATAAAGCACATCGAAGCTATCTTTAAGATAGCTAAAAAAGTGATCACCGGTGTTAAACCCCTGTGGTGTTGCAAAACGCATATCGTTTGCATCAAGCGTGTAGGGCACGATCAGATGTGAACGCAGCGAGCCATCCCCACAAGCTACCTCGGTGAAAAAAGGCAAATCGTCACCGTAGTAGTCACTGTCGTAGAGAAAACCGCCTTGTTCAACCACGAGGCGCCTCGTGTTGGGCGAATCGCGGCCGGTATACCAGCCCACCGGTAAAGCGCCCGTTAGCGACTGGTGAATAGCCAGTGCTTTTTGCATATGAGCGCGCTCGCTTGCTTCGTCCATGGCCTGATAATGGATCCAACGCCAGCCATGGCTGGCAATCTCATGACCAAGTTCGCCGAAGGCTTGTGTAAGCTCAGGATGCCGTTGCAAAGCCATGGCTACTGCAAATACCGTCAAAGGCAGCTTGCGGCGTTCAAACTCCTTCAGAATCCGCCAAACACCAACCCTTGATCCATATTCATAGATCGAGTCCATGCTCATGTGGCGATCGGGATAAGCGGCAGCGCCAACAATCTCAGAAAGAAATTGCTCTGAGCTCGGATCGCCGTGCAAGACATGATTTTCACCACCCTCTTCGTAATTGAGCACGAATTGCAAGGCAATCTTGGCCTTACCCGGCCAATTGGCTTGCGGTGGATTCCTTCCATAGCCGATTAAATCTCTGGGATACGAGGCAGACGAGGTTCCTGGGCCTGCAGCTTGATAATTTGATCCATGT
>VGHV01000212.1 GCA_016868095.1 Betaproteobacteria bacterium | reverse complement strand
CATGCACTGGTCCAAAGCCACCCTAATCGACTCGAGCGCCCGAGGCCTTGACCAGGGCTTGATACTTTCTTTGCTCCAGGTTGATGAATTGTTTGAAAGACTCAGGACTCATCGCTGGCGAATCGGCCTTCATTCGCATAAGGCGCTCCCGAATCTCTTTTGATTCAAGCGCTTGAGTCAGTGCGCGATTCAAAGCCTTGATGCTGGCTTCAGCGGTTGCTGCCGGGGCCATGAGTCCAAACCAGGTGCTGATATCAAAGCCTTGATAGCCGCTTTCGGCAACGGTTGGGATATCGGGCAGTTGGCTGCTGCGTTGCGCGCTGGTCACAGCGAAGGCCTTGAGCTTGCCCGCCTGAATTTGGCCTGCGGCCGATGCGAGATTGTCAAACATCAGGTCGGTTTGACCTGCCAACAATCCTAGCTGGGCAGGCGCTGCCCCGGCATAAGGGATATGGACCATGCTGAACCCGGCCGCCGACTTAAATAATTCGGCTGCCAAATGGCCTGCACTGCCGTTGCCACCTGAGGCGTAATTGAGTTTGCCAGGGTGCCTTTTCCCGTAGGCGACCAAATCTTTCACGCTATGAATGCCCAGCCTTTGTGCAGCCTCGGTTGGCATGACCAAAACATTTGGCACCATGGCAATCATGCCGATGGGCGAAAAATCGCGGTTCGCGTCATAGGGCATTTTCGCGTAGAGGTAGGGATTGATGGCATGGGTGGCCACCGCTCCGACCACCAATGTGTAGCCGTCGGGTTGAGATTTGGCTACGTAATCGGCGCCGATATTGCCGCCAGCACCGGCGCGATTTTCAACCAAGATCGGCTGGCCCAGGCTTTCGCGCATCTTTTCGGCAAGCGCACGGGCCATTTGGTCAAGGGGACCGCCAGGTGGGTAGGGCACCACTAACTTAACCGGCCTGCTGGGCCAGGCACTTTGGGTCTGGGCGCGCAATGGGGACGCATGGACGACGGTGGCAAGTCCAGCGAGACTTGCCGCAGCCAAACCAAGACGACGTGTTTTGCTTAGCTTATTCATGGTGGGTCCTTGTTTTTCGAAACCTTGGATTACATCACCTTACAGGATTGTGCGGCAGCCTACAGACGCGACAAGCGTCTGGCGACACAATGGGTCAAGTCGAGGATTTCACGGATCCTTTGACCCGGTCTGAACCGAGGCATCCTGCCTTGATCCAGATCTTAACGGTCTCCTTTATGGGGCGCGGCTAACCGCCGCTGCCCCTTTTTCTTGGCTAGAATCCATGGCTTCTCGCAGCGCAATTTCGATTGCAAGCCGATTCACCTTGAGACCACGCCATGAAGTCTGCAGACATCCGTGCTGAATTTTTAGCCTTTTTCGCTGAACGCGGCCATACGGTCGTCGCGTCCAGTTCCCTGGTTCCAGCCAACGACCCAACGCTACTCTTCACCAATAGCGGTATGGTGCAATTCAAGGACGTCTTTCTTGGTAAAGAGCAGCGCGCCTACAAGCGCGCAACAACCTCGCAGCGAAGCCTACGTGCTGGTGGAAAGCATAACGATCTGGAAAATGTAGGCTATACCGCGAGGCATCACACCTTCTTTGAAATGCTCGGTAATTTCAGTTTCGGTGACTACTTCAAGCGCGATGCGATCCGTTTTGCTTGGGACTTGTTGACGCAGCGATTCATGATTCCCAAAGAGAAGCTTTGGGTAACCGTCTATGCCGAAGACGACGAAGCATTCGGTATTTGGTCCGATGAAATCGGCGTTCCAAAGGAGCGCATTATTCGCATCGGTGATAACAAGGGCGCTCGTTATGCGAGCGATAACTTTTGGCAAATGGCAGACACAGGTCCTTGTGGACCGTGTTCTGAAATTTTTTACGATCACGGCCCTGATGTTGAAGGAGGTCCCCCAGGCTCGCCTGAGCAGGACGGCGATCGTTATATCGAGATTTGGAATCTCGTTTTCATGCAGTACGAACGTGATGAAAGCGGTGTACTCACCGCCTTGCCAAGGCCTTGCGTGGATACCGGCATGGGGCTTGAGCGAATCGCTGCGGTCTTACAAGGCGTGCACAGCAATTATGAGATTGATCTTTTTCAGCAGCTTATTGCCGCTGCTGCAAGGGAGACCAACACGAGCGATCTGAATGAAGCGTCGCTGAAGGTGATTGCCGACCATATTCGCGCCTGCGCGTTTTTGGTGCTCGACGGCGTCATCCCGGGCAATGAAGGTCGGGGCTATGTTCTAAGAAGGATCATTAGGCGCGCACTTCGGCATGGCTACCAATTGGATTGCAAGACACTTTTCTTTCATCGATTAGTCGATGACTTGGCTCGGGCGATGGGCGCTGCGTATCCCGAGCTTTTCAGTGAGCAAGAACGCGTCAAGGCAGTGCTTAAGCAAGAAGAAGAACGATTCTCGGAAACGCTCGAACACGGGATGGCCTTGCTTGAGCAGGTGCTTGTCGACGGACTCAAACAACTTGATGGCGAAACGGCTTTCAAACTTTATGACACCTATGGCTTTCCCATCGATTTAACCGCCGATGTTTGCCGAGAGCGTGGGCTTAGCGTTGACGAAGATGGTTTCGAGACAGCCATGGCGAGACAGCGTGAGCAGGCACGTGCAGCGGGTAAGTTTAAAGCCGCAGCCGGGATTGATTACCAGGGTGCAAGTACACGGTTTGATGGTTATGATTGTTTGAGCGAGGATGCAAAGGTCCTTGCCATTTTTCACAAAGGCGCGCCGGTTGCGTTGGCTCAGGCGGGCGAGCGCGCGGTGATTGTCCTTGATCAAACGCCTTTTTATGCCGAGTCGGGCGGACAGGTTGGTGACCGGGGTCATTTTTTCGGTCTTGAAAGCAATAAGGGCTTTGAAGCCGAAGTCCAAGACACCCAGAAAATAAGCGCTGAGGTTTTCGGCCATCATGCCCTGATAAGTCAAGGCGTGTTGCGGGTTGGCGATGTTCTTAGGGCACAGGTGAATAAGTCCCTCAGGGTAAACACGATTCGAAATCATTCGGCCACCCACTTAATGCACAAAGCATTGCGTGAAGTCTTGGGTGCACATGTGCAGCAAAAGGGTTCGCTTGTCGATGAGCACAAGACACGCTTCGATTTCAGTCATCACTCAGCCATGAAGCCCGAAGAAATTCGCGAAGTCGAGCGCATTGTCAATGAAGAGATTTTGAGCAATCAAGCAAGCGCCGCACAGCTTATGTCGTTTGATGAAGCGGTCAAAGCGGGAGCGATGGCTTTATTCGGTGAGAAGTATGGCGACACCGTTCGCGTGCTTGATATCGGAAGTTCGCGTGAGCTTTGCGGTGGTACCCACGTCGAGCGGACAGGCGATATCGGGAGCTTCAGAATCGTCGCCGAGTCCGGGGTCGCTGCCGGGATTCGGCGCGTTGAAGCGATTACGGGTGAGCAGGCGATTAAATTGTCGCAGGACCAAGACGCAAAGCTCGAGCGGATTGCCGGGATGCTCAAAGCGCCAAGCGCTGACATCGATAGCAAACTGCGCGATGTACTTGAGCATATGAAAGCGATGGAGCGTGAGCTTGCCCAGCTCAAGTCCAAAATGGCTGCTGCTCAAGGGACAGGACTTGCCGGCCAGGCCAAGCGAATCGGTCAGGTGCACTGCCTGGCGGCAAAGCTTGACGCGGTCGATCCAAAAGCGATGCGGGAGGCCATGGACCAACTCAAGCAACAACTTGGCTCGGCGGTGATTGTGTTGGCAGTGGTCGAGGCAGAGCGCGTTAGCCTCGTTGCCGGTGTGACAAAGGACTTGCTAAGCAGCGTCAAAGCCGGGGACTTGGTCAATTTTGTTGCGCAGCAAATCGGCGGCAAAGGCGGCGGCAGGCCTGATCTGGCGCAAGCAGGTGGTAGTGATGTGGCAAAGTTGCCTGAAGCTCTTGATTCGGTTCACGATTGGGTGAGTGATAAGTTGAAGGAGGCCTCGTGACATCAAACAAAGCTACAGACCAAGCAGACGTAACCGTTGACGCTCAAGGCTTGAACTGCCCATTGCCCATTCTTAAAGCTAAGAAGGCGCTCAACAGCATGCAATCGGGTCAAACCCTTTTGGTGTTGGCCACCGACCAGGGCGCAGAGCGTGACTTCAATAACTTTGCCAGGCAGACTGGCAACGACTTGATTGACCAGAAGCTCGACCATGGCGTTTGGCAATTTCTTCTTAAGAGGCGGTAATGGCAAAAGCCTTGTTTGATTTCAAGGGTCAAAAAGTCCTTATTACAGGCGGTGCCTCGGGTATTGGAGCGGCCTCAGCGAGAGCTTTTGCAGCCGCCGGCGCACAAGTTCTTGCAACGGGATTGAGCGCCGATGAGGTCGACCAGGCGAAGCAGCAGCCGGGTTTTGAATCGATTGATGTCCGAGTGCTCGACGTGAGGGACCACGAGGCGCTTTCCGCGCTCGCCCACTCTTTCGATCGTCTGGATGTGCTTGTTCATTGCGCTGGGATGATTCGACGCGAAGAAGAGCATGACCCTGAGGTTTTTGACGAAGTGCTCCATGTGAACTTGTCGGCCGGCATGCGCTTATCAACCATGATGAGGCCTCAACTCGCTCGGCAATCAGGTTCGATTGTCTTCATTGCCTCCATGCTCAGCTTCTTTGGCGGTCCCAAGCAGCCTGCCTATGCAGCGTCAAAAGGCGCGATTCGACAACTCACGATGTCACTGGCTGCCGCCTATGCTCAGGATTCGATACGCGTCAACGCGGTTGCCCCAGGCTGGATCGTGACGAATTTATCGCGCGGCGCGCGCGACGATGCTGCACGCAACGCCATGATTCTTGCTAGAACGCCCATGGCACGCTGGGGCCAACCTGAAGAGGTTGCAGACCCTATTTTATTTTTGTCATCCGATGCAGCGCGTTTTGTGACCGGCGTTGTTTTACCGGTCGATGGCGGTTTTTTAACGATGTAGGTTTGATCAAGGCCTTAAGCCCAACTTGCTTGCCTAAGGCCTGTTAGCTTGAGGTGGCTCGCTTAGGACAGGTGCTTGCCCACCAGTTTGGTCATCTCAAACATACT
>VGHV01000211.1 GCA_016868095.1 Betaproteobacteria bacterium | reverse complement strand
CTCCGATCAGTAGCTTTCTCACACGAGTATGAAGCGGTGGGTCATTGAAGACGAGGCTAGTCGTGTGATGTTGATACAAGGGTGAATCGTGTCCAAATTTATCGCCAAACTCTTTCTGCTTGTCTGAACTCGCCACTGAACTCCGGTACATCGCTACGACGTCGTTATAGCGAGTTAAAAATACGGTGTTGTGATTCAGCCAATGGACGGGTCGCCTGACGCGAAGCTCCCCATAGAAGGCGTAAGGATTTTCAATAAACCCTTCAGGCGGGTTCTTCAACGAAAACTGATCAATCCAGGCGGTCATTACGGTTTAAATTTAAGGGGGGTTTGTGATGAAGCGATCACAAGCGTTAACAAGTACATTACGCAGAGCGCTGTCTTCCTTCTCTGTTAAGTAAGTTTGCTGAGATCATGCTTGCAACGCCGATGAGCGTGTACTCAAGAAACGCAAGCCTCGTTGGCCCTAGCTCTTTCCAGATGCCTGACCAACGCTGATCCCAAGCCTTAGCCCAAAACCATACTTGCTCACGCAATACGGGGCGGTCCGTAGGTGCCTGAAGAAATAGCGCCCTTGCCCAGTCACGGTATTTATCGGTTTGTTTATCAGCGGGGTGGCCATGCAGCACACAAGCGCTTAAGTCTCCGACATGATAAGCATAGCCATCACCCCACCTTGCAAACTTTGAAGTGTCACGGCTGAGATTTTTCAGATTAGCTGAAAAATTTTTATCACCTCGACCAAGGGTTTCAGCTTTACCAATGTAAAGCGGCAGAAAATGATCTGGGCGCTTCAGACCCATCAAATAAATCAAACCGCCTAAATTTCCATGTTCTCGGTGGTCTTCAACGATTGCAGCGACCTCCGAGCGCACCAGAGCTTCCATGGCTGGCGATCTGCACAAAGTCGGTCTTTGACTTCGTCCGACAGGCCTGACCTTTACTAGCCAGTTTGATTCATTAAAGAGCGGGACTGCTGCTTCAGTAACTCGAAATCGTTGGCAAAAATCCAACCAAATCGATAGCGCAGATGTCATGAATGATCAGCGTACCGCGTCGAGATCAAACATAACTAACCTTGGCTCTTCGCCATGAAACCAAAGCGTACTTTTTCGGCTTTCGCTATAGCGCCAGACCTGACACTCGGCGATCTCGCCGTTAACCCGACAGGACTCCGTACTCACTTTGCTTGGTTTGCCCATTAACCGTTCCACCTCGACGAACACCATCCCAGTGCTTACAGCCGCGGCCTTTTGAGGTGCGTCGTCCTTTCGCACGGTTAGCTTGTCACGCTGAAACATTGAACAGCCCATTGTGGCGATGACAAGCGAAGCGATCAAACAGAGTCTCAAAATTGAAAAAGGCTTGAGTAGTTGGGTCATGTGTACACAGCAACCTTGTTTAAATGGTTAGAAACGCGCGAAGCTAAGCAATTGAGTAAGCTGGCCTTATCGTTAAAGTTTGGAAGTCAATAAATTGGTAGGCTGAAGGAAATCTAACTGCATAATCGTTGGCTTGAAGGAGGCTCGGTGAAAGCTGTTAGCGCTTGCAGATCTCGGTGCTAAGCATGGGGCGAGGCGGCATGAGGCTTTAGCTTTGAATCAGATTGTGCAATGACGAGCAGTCCAATACCAATAAAGAGCGGGATGATGCCAATGGCCCAGAGCCAATCGTCTGGTTGCATCACTAAGAAAAATAAACTAAGCGCAGCACCGACGGCGATGTTGATCACGCCAGCACGAAGCGATGATTGTGGTGTCCAGCTTTGAGCGGACTTTGGTGTGTGAAGTTGGTTGAGTTGGTCGAGCAAACTTTGCGGGATCGGTCGACCAAGTTCGGATAGGTGCCTAAGGGTCTCGTGGAGCAAGGTGGCATGGTGCATCCGAGTTCGATTGGACCAAATGATTGCTACGATAGGAATCGACAGCGCCAAAATGGGAATTTAAAATGGAGCGATATGCTTTAGTGTTGTTCCAAAATCCATGACCTAAATCTCCAGCGTTGAAGTCCTAACTTTTGTTCACATGATACCCGGATAACTTAGAAAGTCTCAAGCGCTTGCGATAAACCGACAATTGCTGAGACGGGCTGACTCATTTGAAGACGACGGGTTATAAGATTTACTTATGACTAAATTGGGTAGGTGTTTTTTTAATCTTCTAGGCTGTGAAATAGTCCTGCTTTTCTCAAATCCTGCTTCAGCGTGAGGACAGTGACGGGGGCTGCAATCGCGTAACATAGGTTGAATTTGTACTATTTCGTGCTCATCGTTGATCGGTACCTTGCGACCACGTCGATGCGGTCTGTCCAGATTCCTCCCGCAAAATTTCTAGGGATTGTCTCCAGCTGCTCGACAGTATCTATGCCTGCGGGTAAGTGGCTGCCAGCGCCAAAGGGTCCTCGCAAAAAAACCTCACTACCTGCCAAGTGCATACGCTCCACAAATCGGTTGGGCCAGCCCCAAAGTAGAGAAGCGTAATTCTCAGGAATCAAAATCAGTGTGTTGTGGCACGCCTGTGGCACGATGCCTATCCAACCGTAAGCGACATAGCGTGTCATGCACTGCATGAGGCGCTTTTTGCCCATTGTCTTCATCTTGGGCATTTCGCTTGACAGCGTGTTCTCAGGTTCATCGCCGCCGTAGGACATGAGTCGAGCTTGGTGTTCTGTTGGTAACTGCTTAAGGCGTTTAGCCAGTTGGCGTCCCTCTTCGGGGTCCCTGGACTTGATATTGATCAGAAAACGCTTATCGGGAAATCGTTCAAACACCTCATCGAGCGTTGGCATCGCACCAACAAACTTTCCGCGGAAGGGATAGGTGGCTCCACCGTCGGCGCTGTATCCATAGCCTATATCAAGGGTCTTCAGATAGGCCATTGATTGCTTACGCGTAACGCCTTTTCCATTCGTTCGGCAGTCGATGGTCCAGTCATGAAACACCGCAAACAGCCCATCAGTTGTTGGATGGATATCCAACTCCACCACATCAGCTCCCAATTCGAAGGCCGCTGCCATACTGTCGAGAGTGTTTTCAAGATAGCCGTGTTCTGGCAAATGGATGCGGTTGGCGGTACACGTATCACTTTCGAGATGCTCGCGTGTGTAGGTTTGATGTAATCCACGGTGTGCAAGGATGGTTGTTTTCGGTTCATAAGAAGACCACCAGCTTGCATTAGCAAGCCAAGCAACACCCAGTAGCGCTAATAACGCACACGCGACGATGACAGAATAGGCAAGCAGCCTAGGCATATAGACACGCTTGATTGTGACGATCATGGTTTAAAAGCTCGCTACCTTCACTCACTTTGCGGCAAAGGACTCCACTCAAGGGTAATACTCAATGCAATCTCTCCAACATCATAACAACCATATCCGTAATTAATTTACGATTGTTATAGATCGTGATTATATATTAACCAGGCGCTTACCGCTAACTTCTACAACTCATATCATTTACACGGTAACTACACGGTTAATTCACGGGTTTTCAATTTTTCTGACTTCAAAGACCCGTCTCGAAGGGTTGCTCTCGATTCGTGACTGCCTGCTCCACACGCTCAAGCACCGAGACCAGGAAACAGCCTCTATAGCCCTTCAGCCATCGTGTGAACCGCCATCGCTGCGTTCAGACAAAGAATTTGCAAATCTCAAACGACAAGTCCTGCGGTAACTCGTCTGGAATGAAGTGACCAGAGTTGACAGCATGACCAGTGACTACAGCCTTGCTTAAATCTTGCTATTCTTTTAAAGGTGAAAACATTTTCCCAATAACACCATGCTCCGACCAGAGTAAATGAACAGGGCATTCAATCTTCTTGCCGGCGTCAGCAATGTCATGCTGCATATCGATCGTCATTTATATTCGATACCCTCATATTCCGCTCGTTTGACTACATTCCAATCTCCAACCCTTCTGCTACCGTCAGGTAAAAATCAGACTCCACGCCCTGCCGGCCTCCCCTTCAGCCAACCACCTGCATAGCGAGTACCGTCATGTGAATATATGTATACCCCTTGTCCATGCATTTCATTGTCTTGATACTCACCTACGTAGGTATTGCCGTTATTAATGTTTGTCACGCCAAAGCAGTTGTGCTTAAAACCACTCTCAGGACAAGGAGGCAAAGACGACTAAGCCCAAGCCATTAGGGGCAGAAAAAAGCCGAGGATGAGAAGTATGCGCATAAGCGAATGCTAGTACGAAATGAGGTGTTTGGCATCCACCCTGCAGGCGGATTCGGCTCTCTAAGAAAAATCGCTACCGCCCCACCCCCCGATTCACCTCCCGCATCACTGCCTCAATCTGCTGATCAATACCCTTTACGCGTTCCTGCCAGCCGGGATCGGCGCGCAACTGCGCTTCCCTTCTTTGTCGTCTAAGTTTATTGACGGCAGCTTCTGCCTGATTGCCAAGGCCGATTTGATCAACAAGTGGCTCTTGCTTTCGAAAGCCCTCTGCGTCTTTGCCTGCTTTCATGCGCCCTTTGTATTCGTTCTCGATCTGATTCAAGCGTTTGATGTTCTTGTAAAAAAGCTCAGACTCAGCCGATACGCCCTGTGTGCTGCCATAAAGGCGCCCGAGTAACGGGATCTTGTGCGCCGGTAGCTCATCGCCTGTGAAGGGTGCCGAAATCGTTTGAGCTAACTTGCCAATCTCGCGCCCTACCCCGCCTGTGAGCTGACCGATCACATAATCGATTTGATCTGGCGTTGGACTCCATGCACCTGGCTGATAGGCCGTACCGCCTGAGATTCGGTTCAGTGCTTCTGCGATAACTTTTGACCAAGGCGTAGCGGAGTCCTTAACAAGTGCTGTGCCTGGCAGAGGGTTAAGCGGGTTGTGGTTCTCACGGTAAATCGGCCTGCCCGTCCAGTCCTGGTTTTGTGCGAGAGCAACTGCCGGATCGGCAACCGTCGGTGTGACAAGTTGCGAGAAGCTTTGTGTACCACCAAGCGGATTGAAGGCATCAAGTAATATTTGTAGCAGTTTGCCTAATTGCTTCCCCGGCATGTTGTCTCTGCCACCTGCCATCATTTCAACCGAGAGCCTTCCGATATTG
>VGHV01000210.1 GCA_016868095.1 Betaproteobacteria bacterium | reverse complement strand
CTGTGCGGTAATAACCGAAGGGCGGTAGCGTGGCTCTTCGTAATACTGGTGGTAGATCGATTCCATCACCGGGTGCGACACGTCGATGGCGGTGAGATCCATCAACTCGAAGGGGCCGAGTTTAAAACCCTTACCATCGAACTGAACCTGGTCGCGCAATAGGCGATCAATGACTTGAACCGGAGCAACTGCATCGCCAAGCGCACGCAGCGATTCAGGCCCAAAACCTCTGCCAGCGTGGTTGACAATGAAGCCTGGTGTATCGCCGCAGACCACGGCCCGGTGACCTACGGCCTTTGCCAGTGCCGTGAGACGTTCAACCACATGGCCTGATGTCTTGGCCGCGCGGACGACCTCAACAATTTTCATCAAGGGTACTGGATTGAAGAAATGGTAGCCCGCAACCCGCTCGGGGTGCTGTAGACAGGATGCCATCGCTGCAACCGAAAGCGACGAGGTGTTTGAGGCAAGCACCGTGTCGACTTGAACCATCGATTCGAGTTGTTTGAGCAGCGCCTGCTTGATGTCGAGCCTTTCGACGATCGCTTCAATAACGAGATCACAGTCTGCAAGGCCTTCCAAACTATTGCTGAGGCTTAGTGCTTCCTGGGCCTTTTCGAGTTGGGAAGCCGACAAACGTCCCTTTTCATGCATCATCGCCCAGGTGCTGTGAATCGAGGCCTGTGCTGCCTTTAGCGCTTTGCCATCGCTATCGTGCAAGCGCGTCGGGATCCCGATTTGGGCGATGATTTGAGCGATACCTCGACCCATCGCACCGGCGCCAACAACGCCGACGCGTTGAAAGCCCGCTGCTGGGCTGACTTGCTGTTGATCAAAGGTTTTCTGGCTCATGAACGGCTAGTCCCTTGGGCTTTACAAGATATCATCGGCGGATGTCCTCATGTCATGGCTTTGATTCTAGCCCTCTACAAGCTCGACCAAGTTAGGACGATTGCCTTAGGATTCCGCAATATGTCCATTAAGGGCGGGCTTTGCGTCGCTTGCCAGAAAGTCTTTGCGACGCTCTTCAAGATCGGCTGAAAGTTCAAGCCATTCATCTTCTTGCATTTGCAGCAGGCGTTCATTGTGAGCGCGGGTTCTTGCTGCTTCCTGCCAGCGGCTCGAGTTATCGCCTGGCGGTTGCAAAAGCAGGGCGTCACAAGCTGCGATGCTCTGACGCAGTGCTTCCATGCTCGTTTCGCAGCGTTTGATGGCTTGCTCAAGCGGCTTGAGTACTTGCTTGAGCGCCTCGCGTTGTTTGGCCGCAAATTGCCGCAGTTGTTGCTTTGATCGGTTGGAACCACTGGCCTGTTGATCAAGGCCGAACTCGGCAGCCTTTTTGCGTTGAAGTAAATCTTGCTCGTAATCGCTCAGATCACCATCGAAAGCTTCAAGCTGTTGATCGCGAAGAATCCAAAGACTGTCAACGCAGGCACGCAGCAAGTAGCGATCGTGTGAAACCAACAAGAGCGCGCCTTGAAAGCCTGCCAAGGCTTGGGCAAGCGCATCTCGGGTTATTGCGTCAAGGTGGTTGGTGGGCTCATCGAGGATGAGTGCTTGAGGCTTGTGAATAAAAAGCGCTGCCAAGGCAATGCGAGCGCGCTCGCCGCCTGACATCGGTGCAATCGGTCGTAAGGCCTCATCACCTCGGATGGCAAATCGGCCGAGCCAGTCTCTTAAGGCTTGCTCGGTATAGCTCGGCGCAAGACGCCGCAAGTGTTCAAGGGCGTTGTCGTCGGGCCTTAGCTCTTCAACTGCACTTTGAGAAAAATAGCCGATCCGAGCATGCTTTGCTCTTGATAGCCGCCCATCAATGGCTTGCATCTCGCCAACGACATGCTTCACCCAGGTTGATTTGCCAGCGCCGTTGGCACCGAGTAGACCGATTCGATCGCCGCGCCCCAAGGTAAAGCGCCTGACTCGGCAAAGTACCAGTGGTGCATAGCCTATGCTTAAGTTTTCACCACTGATGATGGGATCCGGGCAGTCTTGCGCTTCGTCGAGCGGCAAATCAAGCTGTACCGCGGCATCAACACGCGGCGCTGCCTGCATCGACTCGAGCATCTTGATTCGGCTTTGCACCTGGCGCGCCTTGGTCGCCTGAGCCCTGAAGCGTTGAATAAAACGCTCGAGATGTTCGCGTTGTTCATCCTGCTTGTTGCGCACACGCTCGGCTTGCTGATGCTGCTCGGCGCGTGCCCGTTCCATGGCGCTATACCCTCCTCGGTAACTACGAAGCTGGGTATCGTGAACATGAACAGTGCTTTGAACACAGGCGTCTAAAAAGTCGCGATCATGAGAAACGATTAAGCAGAGTCCCTCGTAGCGTTTAAGCCATCGTTCCAGCCACAGTACCGCATCCAAATCAAGGTGATTGCTCGGCTCATCGAGAAGCAGCAAATCTGAAGGCACGAAAAGTGCCCTGGCAAGATTGAGGCGCATCCGCCAGCCTCCCGATAGACGTTGCACAGCCTGCTCGGATTGGGATGCTGAAAATCCGAGTCCGTGCAAAAGCCTCATGACTCTGGCTTGGGCGTCGGGCCCTCCGGCTTCGACCCAGGCTTCATTGGCAAGCGCAATCGCCTGGGCATCATCGGCCGCCATGGCAAGCGCTTGTGCGTGAACGCTTCGACTGAGTTCGAGATCCTGCTCGAGAAGCCATTGCCACGCCGGCAAGGTCGACTGCGGTAATGATTGCTCGAGCGCAACCACGCGCATCGTTGGCATGTCGATGCTGCCTTCGTCGGGTAAGAGTTCACCCTGCAAGGCGGCTAAAAGACTTGATTTGCCACAGCCATTTGCCCCAACTAAACCGATACAGCCTTGCATCGGTAAGTCAAGGTTTGCGTCGCGAAGAATTTGCTTGCTGCCGCGCGATAGACTCAGATGCTTAATTCGGATCATGCCTGTGCTTGCATCCCGGTTTATCCGAGGCGCAATAAGGCCTTGCCTGTGATGAGCGCCACCATCGATTCACCTGCTTGCACTGGGATCCAAGTCTTTTCAAGCGCTGGGAATGCAGCGTCGAAATGAGCAGCTTCGTGCCCAATTTCCAACAGTATCTGTCCCTCATTGCTGAGCTTGGCTTGTGCCTCGCTAAGGAATAATCGACAAAAATCCATACCATCCAAACCACCATCGAGCGCACTGGCTGGCTCTGCCAAAAACTCGGCGGGAAGCGCTCGCATCGATCCCTGATTGACATAGGGCGGATTGCAAAGGATCAGATCGAAGCAGACATCATCCCAAGGCTCAAGGCCTGATCCTTGTTTGAGGGTGGCCCGACTGCTCAAGCCATGCTCGTTTAGATTCACCCGGGCAAGCTCAAGAGCCTGTGCACTCAAGTCCGAGCCGAAAAGCGCCGCATCGGGAAAACGATGCCCGGCGTGGATCAGGATGCTGCCCGAGCCTGTGCAAAGATCCAGCACGTGGGACGCTTGTGAAATTAATCCTTCGTCGATGCAAAACGAAAGTGCTTCAACCAGTAGCGATCTTGGGATCAAGGCCCGTTGATCCGAGCGAAAGCGCAAACCGGCAAGCCATGCCTCACCTGTCAGATAGGACACGGGAGTGCGCTGGTCGACCCGTTTTCTGATCAAGTGCGAAATGGCTCGCCATTCCGATGCGGGCACGATACTTTCGCGAAAATCATCAAGGCGGTCGCGTGGCAAATCAAGCGACCACAGCAATAGCCAGACTGCATCTTCAAAGGCATCAGCGGTGCCCTGCCCGAAACTCAAGTGCTCTGACTCAAAGATCGAAACGGCAACCCTTAACCCGTCGATCAAACGCCGATTGCCGTGGCAAAGCCATTTGAGTCGCTGTTGATTTTTACGCTGCAAGCGCTAGCTCCAAACCTAAGTCCACCTGTTCCTATCTAGTCGCCGCGTAAGAGCTCGTTAATCGCTGTTTTTGCACGGGTTTGTGCATCGACCCGTTTCACGATGATCGCGGCATAAAGTGCGCAACTGCCATCTGATGAGGGTAGGGTTCCCGGCACAACAACCGAACCCGAGGGTACGCGACCGTAAAGAACTTGTCCTGTGGTCCGATCAAAAATCTTTGTGCTTTGTCCAATGAAGACACCCATCGAGAGTACCGAGTTTGCTTCAACGACAACGCCTTCAACCACTTCGGATCGAGCGCCGATGAAGCAATTATCTTCGATGATGGTTGGATTGGCCTGCAAGGGTTCAAGCACGCCACCAATGCCAACACCCCCAGACAAATGAACATGCTTGCCAATTTGGGCACAAGACCCGACCGTTGCCCAAGTGTCGACCATGGTGCCTTCATCGACATAAGCGCCAATGTTGACAAACGAGGGCATCAGGACCACGTTTTTGGCGATGAAACTTCCTCGACGAGCCACGGCAGGGGGGACCACTCGAAAGCCACCCTGAGCAAATCGCGCTGCATCGTAGTCCACAAACTTGGTAGGAACTTTGTCGTAAAACTGCATAGGACCCGAAGGCATGATTTGGTTTTCTTCAAGTCGAAACGAGAGAAGGACAGCCTTTTTAATCCACTGATGGACCTGCCACTGCCCATCGGTTTTCTCGGCAACGCGCAATGTGCCTGCGTCAAGCTGTTCAAGTACTTCTTGAACGGCCTGGCGCAAGTCTTTGCTGGCATCACGAGGGTTGATACTTGCCCTGTCTTCCCAGGCCTGTTCGATGAGCGATTGAAGTTGGTTCATGTCATTCCTGACTAATTGGATAAGCGTTCAAAGAAATAATTAATTTGCGTCGCATTGGAGCGTTTTGCGAGGTTGCGTCGTGCCCTGAATCCCGGTGATCGATGACCCATTATCCCTGTGAAAAGGGGCGAACCGGCTCGGACCTCTGCGTACCTAAATCAACGGGAACTGGAGCCTTCCAACCCCGTTTTCGATGTTCGGCGGCGATCGTGGTGTATATGCCGCCTCGAACATACCAACGCGAGGTTAAACGCATGTAGCGAGGTGCAAGCAGTTCAACGAGAGCATCGAGAATCTGGTTGGTTACCGCCTCATGAAACGCACCCTGATCACGATAGGACCACATACACATTTTCAGAGCTTTCAATTC
>VGHV01000209.1 GCA_016868095.1 Betaproteobacteria bacterium | reverse complement strand
GATAACCGGGCGCTGGCGTTGCGCTTTGGACCTTAAAGTGCTCCCAAATACTCGCCCAAAAGCCTTCAATATCATCCACTGACCACTGCCAGAGGCTTTGATAATCGTTGAATGTCAAGTCTCGTGTTTGTTTTAGAAACGATATATAACTTGTTATGGGCGAAGCGGCAAGGCGCTCAGCACTTGCCTGCCAGAGCATAGGTGGTATGGTTTTCATCATGATGCGCTATGTATCGTGAGGGTCCTTTTGCGAGCTCTTATCATCAAGCCTTGCATTGAGCTCAAAGGGTTGCAATAGGTGTTGCGGGCGATCCGACGGCGCCTGGCAGGCGAAGCGGCGGTGCTGTGAGTAAAAACCTGGAGCGCTTCTGGGCCTTTAAAGCCTGGGCTAGTTCGTGGAGGTACCAAATTTCACCAAGCGGTACGCCCAGCTTAAATAAGCAGTGCTGATGCAGGGGTAAGGTCGCACAAGGACCGGGGGGCTTGCTGCCATCGTAGTGTTCAACCGCATAGTTATCAGCAATCAGCGCGCTAATCTGACGATCGCTGATCCACTGCAATAAGCGCTCGTCGCGTCCATCAAGTGCAGCGCACAAATCGTGAGCAAGTTCAGCATCCGGCTTACCGGCCCACTCGACGATTCGATCGGTAAATCCGGTGTAGATGCAAAGCATATCGCCAGCTTCGACGATGACGCCTTGTTCTTCGATCAGTTTCATCAATAAATCATAACCAACCACGGTTCGGCCGTCGCCCAGCTTATCGCGCAAATTAATCAGCACGCCTCGTCCTTGCATGCCATGCTTGGCCAAGTGCTCCACACTTAAGGCATGCGCAGCCGACTGCCAGGCTGCGGCTTGCGAGCGATCGGGATTTTCAGCGGCTGTCAGTGTAAATGACTTATCGGGCCGGTATCCGTTATAAAAAACTGGCTCTGCAATGCCATCGCCATTGGCATCAAATAGACTACCGACATGGGCAAAACTGTCCCATTGAGTTGAGTATTGAAGCCATAAAAGCACCTTGTCATCGTTGACCACATCGGTTGCATCGTCAACGTCGCGGCGCACTTCGTAAATCCAGTTGGGTGCGCCTTGTCGAATGGTTGGCGATAGCTGCGGAGGAAACCTTCTTGGATTAAGAACATTACCACCTGGCAAATTTAAAGGTAGCGATAGGCAAAAACTTTGTCCAGTTTTAACCTCGGCCACACCTTGTAAGACTTTTTGGGGGGTGATGAGATTGACCCGCCCCAGTTGATCATCATCACCAAAATCGCCCCATGTCGATCCCTGGGGGCGTTGTTGATAGCGGCCTGTGCTCATTGATGTTTCTCCCTTAGCGATGACTTAAGATCCAGCATGGTGTTGAGCAATGACTCAAGCTCTTAGCTCAGCTTTCACGTTCATCGCATCAATAAGGTGATTTCATGGCAAGCACGCCCGCTTTGCAAGTTCATTCGGCCCGTTTATGGGACAGCCTTATGGCATTGGCGCAAATAGGTGCTACCGACAAGGGTGGTGTTCGGCGTTTGGCGCTCACCGAGCTTGACCGGCAGGCCCGAGATCTTGTGTGTGGCTGGTTCCGTGACGCCGGGCTTAAGCTGCGTGTGGACCAGATTGGCAATGTGTTTGCCAGGCGCGAAGGTTCGAATCCTAAGCTAGCTGCCGTGGCAACAGGTAGTCATATCGACACCCAGCCAAGCGGTGGCAAGTTTGATGGCAACTACGGCGTACTTGCAGGTTTAGAAGTCGTTCGTTGCCTTAATGATGCCGGCTTGGTCACGAAACGGCCCATCGAGGTCTGCATTTGGACCAACGAAGAAGGTTCTCGCTTTACACCTGTCATGATGGGCTCTGGCGTTTGGGCGGGTGCTTTTTCGCTTGAACATGCCCAACAAGCACGGGATACAACAGGTATCACAGTCCTTGAAGCGCTTCGGCAGATCGCTTATGAGGGTTCTGTGCCTTGTGGGCCAAGCAATGAGTATCCAAGTTATCACGCTTACTTTGAAGCGCATATTGAGCAAGGCCCTGTGTTGGAGGATGCGAATCTTCCGATCGGCGAGGTGATTGGAGCTTTGGGTCAACGATGGTTTGATGTTCGAATTCACGGCATGGACGCGCATGCTGGGCCCACACCGATGCATTTGCGCAAGGACGCCATGCTAGCTGCAGCAGCAATCGTGCAGGAAGTTAATTCGATTGCGTTATCACACAGCCCCTATGGGCGAGGGACGGTTGGCAGTCTTCGGGTTGAACCCAACTCCCGCAATGTAATACCGGGCTTTGTGCAGTGCTCGGTGGACTTTCGCCATCCCGAGCTTGAAGGATTGATCGATATGGAGGCTCGGTTAAGACGCTTTGCTGAACAACTCGCAGCGCAAAGACGTCTTGATATCGATATTGAAAAGGTTACGGAGTTTGCCCCCTGTAAGTTTTCAAGCGCTTGTCTTGATGCTATTGGTCAAAGCATTAAAACCTTAGGGCTTTCGAGTATGCCTATTGTGAGTGGCGCAGGGCATGATGCGGTTTATGTCGCCAGGCAGGCTCCATCCGCTATGATTTTTATCCCTTGTAAAGATGGCATTAGTCATAATGAGATCGAAGATGCTCGGCCCGAACATATTGAGGCTGGGGCCAATGTCTTGCTCGGTGCAATGATACAAATGGCGCAACAATAAGTTTTTGTGCCCCAGACCCTGAGGATTCGGCCTAGCGCTTAGCGCGCAAAAAGTTGATCGATGTCTGCAAAGGCCTTGAACTCGAGGGCATTGCCTGAGGGATCAAGAAAGAACATGGTGGCTTGCTCACCAACCTGTCCTTGAAAGCGTACATGGGGTTCAACAATAAAGCGCTGACCTGCGTCTTTAAGACGCTGAGCGAGATCTTGCCAGTCACTCATATCAAGCACAACGCCGAAATGCCGTACCGGGACTTGATCGCCGTCAACGCCGTTGGTGGCAGCTATCCCACATGCTTGTGGTGCAAGGTGGGCGACGATTTGATGGCCGAATAAGTCAAAGTCGACCCAGTCAGGCGCGCTACGCCCTTCAGGGCAAGCCAATAGCTCACCATAAAAAGCACGTGCCTGCGCGATATCGTGCACAGGGAAGGCTACGTGAAAAGGCCGGTACTGGCGCTTTGAGGGCAATAATGATTCCATGGTTGATCGCTTTAGGATGTAGTTAAGCTTTCTTGACGTCGTCTTGCGAGCGCGGATTTTGCAATAGCATGGCGAGCTTGCCAAAACAAAGACCCCAAAAAGCAGAACCAAGACCAGCTAACTGGACACCCGATAAAACAACCAATAGGCAAAGGGTTTGCGGGAGACTTTGTCCGAGGTCTTTGTCCTGATACGCCTGCTGAAGTGCAGCCGTCATACTGCTCATCAATGCAATCGAAGCTAAGGTCAAGACAAGTACAGGATGTAACCACATCAATGCCTTGATCACCCACAATGCAAAACCGGCAATCAGCACATATAAAACCCCAGCCCAGGCTGAAGCCTTCCATCGATCCCCGACAGACTCACCAGCTTGTGGGCCGAGACATAGTGCGGCAGTGATTGCCGCTAAATTGAGCGCATGCCCACCAAACATCGCCGCTACAGCACTGAGCAGCGATGACGCAAAAAGCAAACGATCCGGATTGCTTGAATAACCAAAGCTCTTAATCGCAGCCAATCCGGCCATATTCTGACCGGTTAAGGTCACCAAAAACAAGGGAAGACCAAGCCCCAGCATGACAGTCAGATCAAAGCTTGGCCACAGCCATTGCTTTAAGTCCAACGATGCACCTTCTTGGCCTTGCCCAAAAGTTTTAGCGGCTTCAAAGCCCATGCCTGCCAGCGTCGATGTCATGTTGGCTGCATGTTCATGGAAATGAAAGTAAGTTGACCAGGCGATCGCGATGAGCAACATCACGAAAATCGCGCCTGTGTTCCAAAGACGACGCATCACAAAAAAACCAACCCACATGCTTGCCACAGGCAAATACATTGACTGCTGAAATCCTTGCTCGACACTTTCTATGGCCAAGCGCAACAAGATGCCGGCTAGCAAAGCGCTAGCAAGCTGCGCTGGGATTAAACGCATGACCCAACTTAAGCCTCTTAAGAGGCCCATGGCCATACCGAGGGCAGCGGCGAAAATAAACGCACCCATGGCACTCGAGAAATCGTTCACACCCGCCGAAATCAATAAAGCTGCGCCTGGGGTAGACCAGGCAAAAAGAAGTGGGGTTTTAGATTTGTACGATAAATAAAGCGATAAAAAGCCTTGGCCGGCACTTAAAGCTGCCAGGGCAAGTGCTGCTTGACTTACGGAAGCGCTAAGCGCTTGGAGAGCCTGCCATACAATCGCAACAGAACTGGCATAGCCCACGAGAACTGCTACTGCGCCTGCTGTAAAAGCTTGCACCGGGTGCCTAGACCTTGGCTTGTAACGACGATTTATAAACTAGAGCGATCTATACCTTAAGCTTAAACATCAATTCTTGCGGTTAAGGCATTGCGCTCGATGAATGCTCGCCTTGGCTCTACGTCATCACCCATTAAGGTTGAAAACATCTGGTCTGCACTAATTGCATCTTCAATTTGCACTCTGAGCAAACGACGCACCGATGGATCCATGGTGGTCTCCCATAATTGGCCAGGATTCATCTCACCAAGTCCCTTGTATCGCTGTCGATTCATGCCGCGATCAGCCTCTGCAAAAAGCCAACGCATAGCCTCTTCGAAGCTTTGAACAGGAGCTTGCTTCTGACGGTCAGCACGATCAATATCGTTTTTCTTGATCTGTGCGCCGTTCGTTAGCAAGTTAGAAAGACTTTTTGCAGCCTCGCCTAAGGCTATAGCGTCTGCTGAGAGCAAAAACTCAGCATCGATACTGGTACTGCGTTGGTTGCCATGCTGAAGTCTTCTAACGATAAGCATCCAGTGCTCAGTCATCGGGTGCATCAATGCTTGGACCTGTAAGCTCGGATCGACGATACCACGGCGAGCGGCTATGGAAAGCATGGTTTGTAATAATCGATTGGCGCTTTCTTGCGCTTGAGTCGGTCCGCTTAAATCAAGCT
>VGHV01000208.1 GCA_016868095.1 Betaproteobacteria bacterium | reverse complement strand
TACCCGGTATAGCGTTAAATACGTTATAAATCCAATTGCTTATATCGTCGACCCAACCACCATACCAACCAGAAAATGCCCCCAGCAAACTCCCAATGAGAGTCGCCATTAATGCTGCACAAAGCCCGACTAGGATGCTTGTCTCAGCACCCTTGATCGTCTTATCAAGCACATCACGCCCCCACTTGTCCGCGCCCCAGGGAGTGGATTGAGCACGCTCAGCCATTGGAACAATACGCTGCTGACCGAGCTTTTTGCTTGCCGCAGCGAATTCATTAGCTATAGGATCTTGAACATCTGTCAGAGACGGCGAGATGCCGCTCTTTAGCGTACTGTAAGCGCCAAGTTGCCTCATCTCCGATTCGATAGGATCCAACACATCAGTGGGTGTTGGCGTGTCTGTCTTCTGCTTATTCAACGAGGCAGCCTTATCCAAACCCGAACGACTGTCAACCCCTCCCGCAGGCTCTGAAGGTTGCTTCTTAAACCAATGCGGCGGCGCGTGGCCAATCGCTACCTCGGCACTCCATTGCGAGGCCACAAGACCCGACAAACTCGCAAGCACCAGCAATAAACCCAACACCACAAGCACGGCGCTTGTCACACCGAAACGATCGGCAAGGAAACGCCTAAATGCAAGCGCCCAAACGCCCTTGCCTTGCTCAGCATGTGCGCTCATCGCAATTGAATCCTCGGATCGGCAAGGCGATAAAGCAAGTCGCCGATGAGATTAAAAACCATGGTCGCAAGTGCAACATAAACGGTCACGGCCTTGATGACTGGAAAGTCGCTGCGCTCGACAGCCAAGATAATCTCGCGCCCTACACCGGGGATACCGAAAAATCGTTCGAGCAAAAATGCGCCAAGCAATAAGCCAGGCAAATTAGAAATGACAAAGGTGATGACAGGAATCATCGCATTGCGCAGCACGTGGATGAACATAACCCTTGCCTCATTCATGCCCTTTGCTCTTGCTGTACGCACATAATCCTGATCGATCTCATCGAGTATGAAGCTCCGAAACAGGCGGGTATTAGGCGCAATACTCACTACTAAACCGAGCAAAATAGGTAGAGGTGCGTATACCAATAGATTGGTGGTGAATGACTCTCCCCAGCCCTGTACCGGAAACCAGTTAAGTCGGTAGGCCAGCAAATACTGCCCGACAATAATAAATACTAGAATACTGATCGACATGCCTGTTGTGCAAAGAATCATGACACTTCGATCAATCCAAGATCCTCGTACCCACGAAACAGCAACAGCAATGACCACGCCGATGATGGTCTCAATGATCAGCAAAGGACCTACCACCGTCAGCGATGCGGGCAATCGAGTGGCAAAAATTTGAGAAACTTTTTCACCAGTGGTCCAACTGCTGCCAAAGTCGAAGCTGAGCACTTGCTTAACAAAAATAAGCAATTGCACCAGCATCGGCTCATCAAGGCCGAGTTCTTTGCGAATACTTGCGATTTGTTCCTGGCTTGAAAACAAACCGGCAAGTACATAAGCAGGGTCGCCACCAACCCAATTGAATAAGAAAAACACCAGTAAGATGACCCCAGCCATGGTTGGCACCATCTGCCAGAGCCTTCGAATGACATAAGCAGCCATCGTTAAGGCTTACGAATATCCATCAGGTGAAAGTCTGACAGCAGCAAAGGATGCTTGCGGTAGCCTTCAACCCAGGGGTGGTGCAAACGTGTAGCAATCGAAGTTGAGCTAAGGCCTAAGACCCCATAAACCTCCATCAATCGATACATATTATGCAACACTCTGATCCGCTCTGGCCCGTCAGGCAAACGCTTTAAGTCCTCAAAATACTGGTCGTATTCTTTTGATTCGAAGCAAGCATAATTATTCTGCCCAATTGTCTTTGACGACAAAAGCTTCATCACAAACTCTGATTCCGAGGAGCGAGTCCAGCCAAGTGCCCAGGAGGGAATCGCACATTGTTTACCCTGCTTCAATAGTTCGGGAAACTTATCCTTTTTGACCTCAAGGCGAATACCGATCCGATCCATCGATCGCTTCCACAGCTCATCGCGCTCTCTATCAATGGAGTTGGTCGTTGAGAAAATGGTGAAGACAAGCGGTTTACCATCAGGCAGGCTCCGATAACCATCGGCCCCCTTGCGATAGTTGAATTGATCGAGCAGCGCATTTGCAAGCCCTGGATCATAGCGAACAATGCTCCGATAATTAGGATCGTGGCCTGGAATGACAGGTGCGACCATTTGCTCCGCTTTGACCGCTTGATTCTTTCTGATTACCCTGATTTCTTCATCGACGTCATAGCCCAAAATAATGGCTCGCCGAAGCGCGATCTTTTCCTTGCTGTATCCTCCGATTACCGGATCTTTTAAATTAAAGAATTGGTAACGTATATCAGGCTCAACCGATCGATACATGCCGACAGCCTGCTCGGTCCAACTCGGAAGTAAGCGATTATTCGCATCGAGTGCCTTTTCAATAAAGGACGGCGGAACCCAAATGCTGTCGATCGACTTACTGCTAAATGCAAGCCATGCCGATTGCGGCTCTTCGATAATGCTAATTTCAACCTTGCCGATTTGAGGCATCTTCCGCCCTTTCATTTGGGCGGCTACGCGCTTATCGGCCTCATCGTCGGCTGAAGCCTCAAAATCCCATGTAAACGCTGGGAAATCAGGATTAGCAGCCAAAATAATTTTGGAGCCGCGAACCCACTTTTCGATCTTGTAGGGGCCGGTTCCAACCGGATTTGACATGACGGCCTCATGGCCATAGTGCTCGACTACTTCGCGAGCCATACCGCCAGCATAAGGGTTGGCAAGCAGGGTCAAAAAATTTCGTTCTCTTCGTATGAGTTTTATGCGCAAGCTATACCGATCTAAAACCTGAATACCCGGAATATCTGCGTCGTAGTCAAACCGACCCGAACTCACTGCCGCACGATTCGCCTCGGCAAATCCAAGGATCTTGTCTTCGAGATCCGATAATTGTGGTGATCGACTCTTCGGATCAGCGTGGCGTTTCAGGGTGTAGGCAAAGTCTTGCGCCGTTAGTTCGCGACGTTTACCCTTGAAAGCAGTATCGGGTGTAAAAAGAAGGCCCTTTCTAATCCGAAACGTATAAGTCGTGCCGTCTTCGCTGACCTCAGGCATGGTTTCGGCCGCATAGGGCACGAGCTTTGCTGGCTTTGCCATCCAGTCCCAAGTGACCAGGGTGTGAAAAAGCGCATGGGTAACCGTATTGGAATAAAGATCATTGACCCGAACAGGATCAAACCCTGAGTCCGCACTTGGGAACGCAATTCTTAAGACCTTCTTGGGGTCAGCCGGATTCGAAGCTGCCAGCGAGTGAGTGGGCGAAAGCATTTGTAAGCAGCCCATCAACAAGAAAAGCCATCCCAAGAGTCGTCTTTGGATGATCAGAGGTCGGCGAAAGCCATGTCTTGCCAAGTGAACTCCTTGCACTAAAAAGAAAACCAATCGGCGAGAGTTTATCGCTAAGGCTTAAGGATGCAAGCTAATGTCATGGCGCCTTAAGCAGGGTATGCTTGGTGAGCATGATCAACTAGCGCTCAAAAAAGTCTACCTGGGAGTGTTTTATGGGATTGTTGCAGGGCAAGAAAATCTTGATTATGGGCGTTTTGTCAAATCGTTCTATCGCTTATGGCATTGCCAAATCCTGCTTTGAACAGGGTGCAACATTGGCTTTCACTTACCAAAATGAACGTTTTGAACAACGTATTAAGGATCTTGCCAATACGCTTGGTAGCAATCGAGTCTATCCCTGTGACGTGAGCGACGATGACGCAATCGCCAAACTATTTTCCGCATTGGCGGGCGATTGGGATAGGCTCGATGGTTTGGTACACGCCATCGCTTATGCCCCCCGCGAAGCGATTGCGGGTGACTTTTTGGAAGGCGCATCTCGAGAAGCCTTCCGAATTGCCCATGATATCTCCTCATACAGCTTAATTGCTGTGTGTAAGCAGGCCCAGCAACTTTTATCGCAGGGACCTGCCTCGGTGGTCACTCTCTCCTATCTCGGTGCCGAGCGTATGGTCCCCAATTACAACACCATGGGATTGGCAAAAGCTAGCCTTGAAGCCGGAGTCCGGTACCTCGCCGCTTCGCTGGGCCCCCGTGGCGTGCGGGTCAACGCGATCTCGGCGGGTCCGATCAAAACCCTTGCAGCCAGCGGCATTAAGGGCTTTTCTAAGATTCTAGAACACGTACAGCAAAACGCACCGATTCGGCGCAATATCGACATCGAAGACGTAGGCCATGTCGCTTCGTTCTTGCTTTCAGATCTATCTCGCGCTATGACCGGTGAGATCCTTTACGTTGACGGTGGTTTTCATTGGGTTGCCAGCGGCATCGGAGGCGATACCTAGGGGGCATCGGCGGGGATATCCAGGCACCATCGGCTGGGATGCCTAGGCGCCATCGGCGGGGATGCCTAGGCGGCTTCTGCTGCAAAAGCCCTGTCGGCAGCCTCAAGGGTGAAAGCGATGTCCGCCTCGCTAAGCGCCGACGAGGTGAAAAAGGCCTCAACTGTTGAAGGCGGAAAATAGATTCCCTCCTCAAGCATGCGGTGAAAAAAGCGCTTAAAGGCTTCACTGTCCTGAGTCTGGATGTCTGCAAAATTCTTCGGTGCCTGCGACATAAAGTACATACCTGCCATGCCACCAACGCTGCGCGCACTAAAGGCAACCCGGTGTTTGGCTGCAGCTGCGATCAGCCCTTTTATGAGCCTTGTTGTTTTCTCAGATAGATCTGCGAAAAAGCCAGGCTCAGCAATGAGATCGAGTGTTGCAAGACCTGCTGCCATGGCAATCGGATTACCCGATAAGGTACCCGCCTGATACACTGTCCCAAGCGGTGCCATATGTTCCATGACCGAGGCTGGTCCACCAAATGCTCCGACGGGCATGCCACCACCGATAACCTTGCCAAAGGCAGATAGGTCGGGCGTGATACCGGTGACTTCCTGAGCGCCGCCCAAGGCCACACGAAAGCCACTCATGACCTCATCGAAAATCAGTAAGGCGCCATCGTCGCGACAAATTGCCTGCAAACCCTCAAGAAAGCCATCGTCGG
>VGHV01000207.1 GCA_016868095.1 Betaproteobacteria bacterium | reverse complement strand
GACGTCATGGGGCCTGGCGGTCAACCCTTTCACCGCAGGCGACAGTTTGGAAATATGCTGCTCAGTAAAACACCGATTTTGACAGCGAGAAACCACTTGATGCCCAAAATGGGAACCTTGGAGCAGTTTTCCTTGCAACGTTGCGCGCTCGAAGGGGTCATCCATAGCCCAAAGGGTAAAGCTTTAAGAGCGATGTCGGTTCATCTGTCGCATTTATCCGATGCAGATCGTGAACCACAAATCGCTCGCCTGCTCGACATTCATCAGCGCGCCTATCACGAAGGCCCGGGCTGGTGCGGAACCAGGGTCAGTGAGGCATTTACTGAGGGGCAAGAGGCAGCACCCATGCCCCGCGAAGCACTCATCATGGGTGACTTTAATTTCAGCTGGCGGTCGCCCTTATACGACCGGATCGTTGGCCCTTTAAGTGATGCCTTTGGGCGCATGCCTTATCGAGATGGACTCATCGACAGCTGGGTCGCAGCTGGTCATCGTGAAGATGAGGGCTGTACTTGTCATAGCGGTTCAGTTGCTGACGGTAAGCGTATTGATTATTGTTTTGTCAGCAGCGAGCTGAGCAAACACCTAAGCAATGCCTGGATCGATGAAGACTCGATTGGCTCCGATCACCAAGCCATTTGGATCGATATGGATATCTAAACAAGAACTCGTCCAAACCTTTCGATCATTGGTCAAAGATCAAAGACCCGGATAAAGCAAGCCTAAGCCACCTCAAGCTCGCCCTGGATACGCTTTTGCAATGCTTGACTTGCCCTTAGGATATCTGCTGCTTTTTCGCCCACCATAATGGCAGGTGCATTGGTATTGCCCGAAGGCATCGTTGGAAAAATCGAAGCGTCAGCAACCCTCAAGCCGGCGAGTCCGTGAACACGCAATTTGTGGTCGACCACCGCATCTGAACCGGGACCCATGCGGCATGTCCCCATGGGATGATAAGCGGTATGTGCGTTTGCCCTGATCCAATCCAAGATGTCCTGATCCGATTGCAAATGCTCACCCGGTGAAACCTCAGCATCACGATAGCGATCCATGGCGGCGGTCGCCACAATCCGACGCATCATTCGGAAGCCATCAATCATTGCGCGTTGATCAATAAGATCGGATAAGAAATTAAATCGTATGGAAGGTTGAGCTAAGGGATCTGCTGAGCGAATGTGGATGGAACCCAAACTCTCCGGCCGTAATTGATAACAGGCAATGGTCATCGATGGAAAATCTTGCAGCTTTCTTGTTTTTGGATCCTTGATGGAATATGGAACTAAATGCATTTGTACATCGGGCGTTGCCATTGCTGGATCGGTCTTTAAGAAGGCAAGCATGGGCGCAGAAGGCAGGCTCATAAAACCCGTTCCGGTGGTGACGTATTTCATCATTTGAGTCACAGCACCAAGGCCTCTAGCCATATGGTTATACGAAACCCTCGGGTCTTTGAGGCGCCAAACAATACGTGCATTTAAGTGATCGCGAAAGTTTTCGCCGACTGCGGGCAATACGTGTTTTACGTCGATACCTTGCGGCTGAAGGATTTGGGGATTGCCTATGCCCGATAGCTCGAGTAACTGCGGGCTTGCAACACCGCCCGCGCAAAGAATCGTCTCATGCGCAAGCGCGGTGAACTGCTCACTGCCTCGGCGATAAGTGACGCCCGTGCATCGCTTGCCATCGAGTAAGATTTGAGTGACATGAGCTTGTATAACGATATGCAAATTGGATCGACGACGAGCAGGCTCAAGATAACAGTGGGCCACACTCATACGTCTGCCTTGAAAAATCGAGGCCTGGGTTTTAACAACACCCTCTTGGTCTAAACTGTTGTAATCGGGATTGACGGGATAGCCGGCCGCCCGAGCCGCATCAAACAAGGCATCGTATAAGGGATTTTGATCGCCCACCACGGTGACTTTCAGGGGTCCTTCGGTTCCGCGACCATTTGAGCCATCACCGTCGACAAAGTGCTCAATGCGGTTGAATATCGGCGCCAAGTCTCGCCAACCCCAGCCGCGAGCGCCCATTTTTTCCCAGGTTTCATAGTCTTGCGGCTGCCCACGAACCCAGACCAGACCATTGATCGCACTCGACCCCCCAAGGATCTTGCCCCTAGGTACGGGGATCTTACGATTCGCGGTGTTGGGTTCAGGCTCAGATTCGTAGAGCCAATTCGCATCGGGCCGATCAATCAAAAGACCAAAGGACAGCGGCATGCGCGTGTAGGGATGACTTTCAACACCCGCTTCGATCAAGAGCACTTGCAGGCTCGGATCTTCGCTCAAACGCGCAGCAAGCACTGCACCGGCTGAACCAGCTCCGACGATCACATAATCATAAGTCTGCATCGCACACACTCCTTGTGGCCTTGTGGAAAGCATCATGGTTTTATGAGAGCATGCCTTGATCAATTCAGCAAGCTTTTGGATCAAGCGATGAGTATTCATGGTTCCATCAACGTCCTAGGAACACCCTTAATGGCCTGTTCCTACGACCCGATTACTGGGTTTTTCCGAGATGGCTGTTGTGAGACAGGTCCTCAAGACTTGGGCAGTCATACGGTTTGCTGCAAAGTTACCGAGGCTTTTCTAAGTTTTTCCAAGTCGGTGGGCAATGATTTATCAGCACCCCTACCCCAGTATCGATTCCCAGGCCTCAAGCCGGGCGACCGTTGGTGCGTATGTGCATCGCGATGGCTCCAAGCCTATGAGGCTGGGTTTGCACCTCCGGTGATTCTGGAAGCCACCCATCAAGCCGCTCTAAAAATTGTTCCTCTTGAGGCCTTGATGGAACTGGCATACGCTCATCGTAAACATGATTAATCTACCTTGGCACAAGCGCTACAAGGAAGACAAGCGTGGGTAATGACATGATCAAGGTACTCCATCAAGGCCTGCGAGATCGCTTGATGCTGCTTGCCACATCAAATCTGAGTGATGCGATCGATCAGCTCAAACATCAGGGGATTCATGCCGGTGGCGCTGTGATTGGCATTGTTCCTCAATGGGGGCGCACACGTATTGTTGGCGAAGCTGTAACAGTGCGTGTGACGGCTCACGCAGCGCTTGCCTCAGGTGCTCACCTTGGTGTTGATGCAATCGTTGCAGCCAAACCAGGCGATGTGATTGTCGTCGATAATCGTGGCGATCTTCATAACAATTGCTGGGGTGAGATTCTATCGATGGCAGCACGTATGCGCGAGCTAAGTGGGGTGGTTGTTGATGGCGCTGTGCGCGACGTCGACGCCTGCGAGCAATTTGAATTTCCGGTTCATGCTCGCGGTACAGTACCCATTACAGCGCGTGGCCGTATCATGCAAGAAGCCTGGAATGTGTCTGTTCGACTGGGCGATATCGCTGTAAGACCGGGCGATATCGTGATGGCCGATGTCAACGGCGTCGTCGTGATCCGAATCGAAGCGCTCGAACAAACCCTTGAACGCGCCGAGGCGATTGCAGCCAAAGAACAAGCCATAATTGATGCCCTGCGCGCAGGCGAGGATGTTTTGTCGGTCGACAAACGATTTAATTACGAGAACATGCTAAAAAACACAAGGTAACGTATACGACTAAACGCGGTTTACTTTTTTGTATCATCATCTAAGGCCGGAATCTCGCGCTTGCCAAAAATCATCGCGCCAAGCAAGGGAATTCTTAGCACGATCGCGTAATAAGCGATCGCCGAAAGATGAAGGCCGATCATCACGAGCAGTGCAGGTTTGCCAATACTTTTGTGATACCAGGTCGCCCATGCAGACCATGCACCAGGTACCGAAGCAGCCAAAGGCCCAGTGAAGGCAATCTCATCGTCAGCGATTAAGCCCGTGAGCGCCTGTGCCAGCAGTAAGCTCAGCATAAGAAGCACGGCATAAGCGCCCAGTGGCGAATGCCCCAGCCATCGTGCCTTCTCATCGCGCGACAAGCGCACATAAGCAAGCGCTTTTGCCGGGCTGGCAAGAAAGTGCCGAAACCTTGCTGTCTTGGAACCAACAAGACCCCAAAGCAGTCGAAAACCTAGCAAGGCAAGTACCGCGTAGCCCAAGCGTTCATGCTGCGACATCGCCTCGCCACCCTGCTGTCCAGTAATCACCAGTCCAGCCACCGCTAATGCCAGCAACCAGTGGAAAAGTCGCAGGGGCCAATCCCAGACCGAAATAGGCTGACTTACTTCTTCCTGTTGTACTTGCATGCGATCATTCACCGCTTAAAGACTTCTCCTCATCATAAACCCTCTCTGGAGTTAGCCCATGAAAGCCTACCCAACCATGACACAACCCATCAGCCTTTCCAAGTCCTTGAAGCGAGGCATCAGCCTTGCGCTTTGCGCAGTAGCGCTTTCGCTTGGCACACAAGCCCAAGCTCAGTTTGCCAAGCCCGAGGATGCCATCAAGTACCGTAAAAACGCACTTTTTGTGATGCAACAGCATTTCGCCCGCCTTGCGGCGATGGCACAGGGTAAAGCACCCTATGACGCCAAAGCAGCAGCCGATAACGCTGCCATTGTGGCCAGCTTGGCTGTACTGCCCTGGGCTGCCTTTGGTGAAGGAACCGATAAGGGCGACACCAAAGCAAAGGCTGAAATCTGGAAGGATAAAGACGGCTTTAAGCAAGTGACCGATAAGCTTTTAGGCGAAGTGACCAAGCTCAAAACCGCAGCCGCAACAGGCAAGCTCGACGACTTAAAGGCTGCGGTCAATGCGACTGCCGCAAGTTGCAAAGCCTGTCATGACGACTATCGAGCCAAGTAAGCCATGAGCCAGCGCCTTAGCGGGCAGCGTGCACTGATTACTGGTGCAAGCCGTGGCATAGGGCGGGCGATTGCGCTTGCCTTTGCTCGCGAGGGCGCAAATCTTGCGCTTCTCGCCACCAAGCGCGAAGCACTCGATGAACTGGTACAAAATACTGAGCTCAAAACCGCAAACTGCATGTTGTTGCAAGTCGATGTACGCGATCGACAAGCCTGTTTTAGAGCGGTTAGTGAGATTGAGCAAGGCCTCGGTGCGATCGACGTCTTGGTCAACAATGCAGGCATTCATCGTTCAGGCGCTTTTCTTGATCACAGTCCCGACGATTTTCAAGCGTTATTGGATGTC
>VGHV01000206.1 GCA_016868095.1 Betaproteobacteria bacterium | reverse complement strand
GACCACGAAAAGAGCACCGAAACCTTAGCCTTGAAGATCACGTGCTCGATCGATTACCGGCTTGTGTGAACAAAGTGCTAAGCCATAGTGGGGAGTCTCAGCTTTCGATCATCGGCTATTGCGTGGGCGGCTTACTTGCCGTACTTTGGGCTGCGATCGACGCGGCGATGCGAGGCAGAGCAGGCCCTGGCCCCCTTAAAAACCTCGTATGTATGGCAACACCCGTTAACAGCGATGGCCTGGAATCACTCAAAACATGGATGGGACCTGAGTTTGACGAGGAGGCGCTATTAGCGGAGCATGACAATGTGCCGGCTGAATGGGTACAAAATGCATTACGAGCCCTTAGACCCTTTGGCAAAGTTGCAGGTGCAGCTAATCTCTTGAATCAAGCCGATCAAGAAGCGATTGTTCGCAGCAATTTGCGAATGGGTAAATGGGAGACCGACAACATTCCCTTTCCCGGTGGTGTTTTTCGACAGATGGTCAATGATTTCCTGCGCGATAACTGTCTTATCAACGGCCACTGGAAAATCGGTGACCACAGCGCCGATTTAGCGGCCATTCGGGTACCCATGCTTCATTTGCTTGCTCAAGACGATCACATTACCCCCTACGCCTCGTCCCGCGATCTGGTGCAACGGGTCAGTAGTAGCGATCGCGAAGAAGTGATGATCAAAGGCGGTCATGTCGGCTTAGTCGCAGGCAGAGGCGCGCAAATGCGCATGTGGCCAGCACTTGAGGCCTGGCTCGCTGAACGAAGCTGAACACTGCATGGCATTTGTTGACCATAAGAACGCAAACATTTATTGGAACTCGCTCGGCGCAGGTGAACCTGTCGTTTTAATCATGGGGCTAGGCTGCAGCTCGGCCATGTGGTTTCGAATTGCTCCTCATCTTGCGCGAAGCTATCGAGTCATTCTTCTTGATAATCGAGGCTGTGGGCAGACTCGAGCGGGCGCAGCCCTTGTTCACCGAGTTCCTGTGATGGCAGGCGATGTTGCCGCGGTGCTCGATGCCGCTGGTGAAGCATCGGCTCACGTGATAGGTTTTTCGATGGGCGGGATGATCGCGCAGCAATTTGCAGTCGATTATCCGGCAAGACTGCGCAGTCTCACTCTAATCGGTACGCACCCCGGATCGCCCTGGGCGATTCTGGCGGCCGGGCCCGTACTGCGTTTACTTTTTAACAAGGCTCACATGTCTGCGGAGGATAGTCTCAGGCAAATGAGGCCTCATACCTATGGGCCGCGTACGACAGACAGCCTCTTCGAGGAAGATGCTTTGGTACGACTCGCTAATGCTCCGGGAGCGCGTGATTACCATGCTCAGCTCTATGGATTGATTTACTGGTCCGTGTTTCCTCAACTGCCGAAAATCAGTGTGTCAACGCTTGTACTTCATGGTAGTCAGGATGCGCTCATCCCCCCAGAAAACGGGCGCATGATTGCCTCTCGCATTCCTAAAGCGAGTTTGGTTGAATTTCCTTCGGCTAGTCATTGGCTCATGACTGATTCAAGCGCAGATTGCATCTCTGCGATAAAGCAGCATCTCAGAGCGAACCGCGTCTCGAAGCCTGGGCTATCGCCTAATGTAGCGGCAAGCATTTGAGAACACTTCATTGTTATTCAAGACTTAATGCTTAAGAATTTTTAGTAGATTAATGTAGTCATCGGTAAAAAGCTTAAGCCCAGGAATTGGTTCGATACTTTGGATCACTTCGCGGAGCCGCTCATGCTCAAGCAGTGCTTTGTTGCGAGTCACAATCACTTGGTCCGTGGACGATAGCCAATATTGAGGGCCAGCGTCAAAATCGGGAGAGTCCGAAACGAGCATGGCATGGAACCCGAAATGATCAGCTAGTTGCTTAATCACTGGCATTGGATTGACAAATCGATTGGTGGCTTGAAAAACAATCACCCCATCTGGCTTAAGGTGCTTCACATAAAGTGCCATGGCCTCCTTCGTCAAGAAATGGGTGGGGATCGAATCACCTGCAAAGGCATCCATTGCGATAATGTCAAACTGCCTCGGTGCTTCTCGTTCTAGTGCCAAGCGTCCATCACCAATAACCAATTCGTAAGGTGCCTTCATCTCCTTTAAAAAACTAAACTCGGTTTTCGCTGCTTGAACTACTGCCGGAGAAATCTCATAGAAGACCCACTGGTCGTTGGCGTTAGCGTAGACTGCCAAGGCTCCCGCTCCAAGGCCTATAACACCAATTCGCTTAGGGCCGGACGGTAGGCTTGCGAAGGTTCGACCGTAGCCAGAATCGGGTCCAAAGTAACTCGATGGCGTCATTTGAAGATTGTCCCTCTGTAACTGCCCGCCGTGAGCGATCGAGCCATGAATGAGGTTTCTGAATGTCTCGCCGCCCGCCTCTCGGTCTCTGGTTCGCACAACACCATAAAAATCGCGAGCCATCATCCGAACACCCTCGTTGTAATGGTCTACAAATCGCCAGGTTAAGCCAACGACGGATGCGAGGACCGTAGCGCTCAATACCAACGCTAGCCTGTTGGCAGACGCTCGAATCAACGTGAGCCCTAGCATTGAGGCAATAATCAGTACGATATGGAATTCGTAGTATCCATCCATTAGCATCGGTGCGACCACCGCCATAAGCAGAGACCCGACAGCCCCACCCGCCGACATCGCCAGGTAAAACTGCGTTAGACGTTGGGGCTCTGGTCGCAATCGATAGAGTTCGCCATGAAACACCATGCAAATCACAAAAAGTCCAAACGAGTAAACGGGAGCGGCAAGCGCTAGATCAAGGGAGTCAGCCAGCCAGGCCATAGCAGGAAGTGCAATAGCGCCCAGAGGAAAGAAGATCGACCGTCTGTACCAACGTGGATGGTCAAAGCTGATGATGAAGGTGAGGAGATAAAGCGCTAGTGGGAGCACCCACAAAAGCGGTGCAGATGAAATGTTCTGGGTAAGGTGACTGCTGACACCGAGCAATACGGCGGATCCCATCGCAGAATAGCCCATCCACGAAATCCAGCCGCCTTTGCCTTGGGTCACTGCGTCGGATGACGACGCTTCCAACGCACTTGTATCTAAACTGTGTCTGGTCTCATCGGCGGACTTCGCCTTGACCGCAAACCAGGTCTGCCACGCCATCAAGCCGCATAAGATTGCAAACATCGTAAACAGGGCTGACCAGATCCAGGCTGTTTCTCGATTTCCAAAGTTTGGTTCAATGAAAAACGGAAATCCAACGAGAGCAAGTAGCGATGCAGCGTTTGATAGTGCAAAAAGCCTATAGGGCGCCGCTGATTGAAACCGCTTCCAGTACCAGGCGCCAACTAAGGGGGTCGTGGTTGATAGCAAGAAATAAGGTAAGCCGATCGTTGCAATTAAGAGCAAGACAATTTGCAGAATCGGATCTTCCGATCCACCTGGTCGCCAGGCGTCAGCAACAATAATGGGCATGAATACAAGCGCACAGAGCAGCAGGATGCTGTGTATCTGTACCTGTCGCTTTAAGGGTAAGAAGTGTGTGAGCGCGTGGGCATAAGCGTAACCTGCAAGAAGTGCGCTCTGGAAAAAGAGCAGGCAAGTTGTCCATACTGCCGCTGATCCACCGAACCAGGGCAAGATTTGCTTGGCGATTAAAGGTTGTACCAAAAAAATTAAAAAGGCAGAGATAAAAATAACTAAGGCATGGACCAAGACGGCGCTCCTGTTGAGAGATCGAAGTAAGACTCAGGATCGGAGTAAGGCTTAAGTGACATCGTTTTGAATAATCTTCATCCGCAGTTACTTCGCGAATTGAGGGTGCGACATTATGGACTAGCGGCCACCGGTCACCGGTCACGTCGAGCACGCTGCCGGTGCAATCACTTGCCCCATCACTCAGCAGCCATACGATTGCACGTGATACTTCATGCGCTGAGCCTATGCGCTGCATCGGCTCGGGTCTGATTATTCACGGCAACAACCCACCCCGCCTGTGCTGCTAGCACTGCAGCTTCCGCGCCAATGCCTCGGATAGATCCAGTAATTAAAACTAGCCTTTTCGTAAATGTCCTTAGTCATCATCTTCAGTCAAGCATGAGGTGATGCTGCGGGCTCAGTGTGTATCAAATGGGCTGGCAAGCGTCGCTTAGCTCGAAATCCCAAAAACCTCGGGGGTCTTTCACTTGCTCCCGAGAATTGGCGTACGATTCCGAAACTACTGACTTCAGTGGTGTTTACTTTCTAACTGGAACTTTGTCATGAAAAAGTTTTCAATTTCCCTATTGCTGAGTTGTTTGACCGGAGCTGCTTACGCTCACGGATGCCCTGGCGAGATGAAGGCCATCGACGCAAAACTTGCTTCGAGTCCAAAGCTTAGCGAGTCTGACATGGCCAAGGTCAAAAAGTTGAGGACCGATGGTGAGGCGGCTCACAAAGCAGGCAATCATGGCGAGTCGATGAAAATCCTCGCCGAAGCGAAGAAAACGCTTGGACTGTAGGTTCTCAGTTGATCGGAAGGCAGAGGTACTTGGGACGCCAATACGAAGCTCAAGGCAATCGCCTTGGATCCGCAGCACCTGCCCAAGTTTTATCGGACTTTATAACAATAACTTTTCCGCTCAGGAGTGGCGTCTCTCTGAGTTTGTGACCTCGATGCTGGAGAGACGTCAGTATGTCCTTGGGCCAGCGCCCAGCTTCGAAAACGGGGGTTCCTGTTGAGGCGCTTATGTTTGCCTCGGCTACAAGCTCTTGTGAACTCTTCTTGGATTTTAGAAATCCAATTAAGCTCTTTGCGAGAAAATCGACAATCGGACCGCCCCCGGCAGCACCAAATGCTGCAATCGGTTGATGTTGTGAGTCAAACACGATCAAGGGCGCCATGGATGTGTAAGCGCGCTTATAGCCATCGACGCTGTTGGCAGCACCGCCTCGCTTATTTGCTTTTATCGCTTCGACAGGAAAAAGGGGGGCTTCTTGCAGATTGCTTGTGAAGTTGCCCATCACATTATTGATAAAAAAACCTCCGGCACTAACGCGGGAGCCAAAATTCAAGTTAATCGTTGTTGTCATGACAACCATGTTGCCCTCATCGTCAATGACTGTGAAGTGACTCGTTGCGCTGTGCGCAAGCGCATCGTTGGCT
>VGHV01000205.1 GCA_016868095.1 Betaproteobacteria bacterium | reverse complement strand
GGCATCAGCAAGTGGTCAGGTGGTTATCAGCAAACAGTGCAGAATCAGGCTTTCCTTTGCATCATGCTTGCCAGCATAGAGGTCGTCAATATGAGTCATCCCACTTTAAGCCATCAACGGTCCGAAATCGATAACACGCAGTTTTCTGCTCTTCAAGGCCTGCCGCATTTTGAACCGGTCACTGAGCAAGGCTTGATCAATCGATTTGAACTCGATCAGCAATTACGAGCTTTGATGCAAATCTATTTAGAGCCCAAGCTTTGCTCAGCGATTTGGCCTGCCATGCAAAAGATGGGCGCCCTTGTTGGCGGGCCTCTCGATTCACTGGCGCATGATGCCGACCACCATCCACCTGTGTTGAGCCATCGTGAGCGCAATGGCCATAACAAGCAACGAATCGACAAGCACCCTGCTTATCAAGCCATGGAAAAAATCGCGTTCGGCGAGTTCGGTCTGGCCGCGATGAATCATCGCGCAGGGATCATGGGTGCGGATGCGTCTTGGCCCCCGATTGCGAAATACCTATTGTCATATTTATTTGTTCAAAGCGAGTTTGGGCTTTGCTGCCCACTTTCGATGACCGATTCGCTTACTCGAACATTAGCGCGTTTCGGTGCGCCCGAGCTCGTGGATCGGTATCTTCCAGCGCTTACGAGTACTGACCTTGATGCGTTAGCCCAAGGGGCCATGTTCATGACCGAGCAGGGCGCAGGTTCTGATGTGGCCCACACCGCAAGCATTGCCTATCCTGACCTCAGCGATGCGGGATTGACCGATAACGGCGTCGTGCCTCAAAGCTGCGGCGGTAAGGATTTAGAACCAAACTGGCGCTTATATGGTGAGAAGTGGTTTTGCTCAAACCCCGATGCAGATTTGGCCATGGTTCTGGCGCGAACCGGACCGATGCAAGACGGTATCAAAGCTGTATCGCTCTTTTTAATGCCCAAGTTGCTACCGGATGGGCAGCCTAACCACTATCGTATCGTCCGACTAAAAGACAAGCTTGGATCGCGCTCCATGGCAAGCGGCGAGATCAGCCTGCAAGGCGCAAGGGCCTTTTTAATCGGCGAAGCGGGCAGAGGCTTTGTGCAAATGGCCGATATGGTCAATAACTCGCGACTCTCAAATGGCATGCGAGCGGCCGGGATGATGCGTCGAGCGGCTCAAGAGGCTTGGTTTTTCGCCCAACACCGTCGAGCCTTTGGAAAAACCCTCGCGGAGATGCCCCTCATGCAACGACAACTGATGAAGATCAGGCTACCTGCTGAGCAGGCCCTAAGCATGATGTTTCAAGCTGCTCAAGCGCTCAAGTTATCAGACGACTTACGGCATCAACACGCAAAGCGCGGCGATCATCGTGACTTGAGCGACGTCGACGCTTCCGATGCTGCCTACCGGCTTGCTTATGGACTAACCCGCTTGCTCACGCCCCTGATCAAGTTTCGTGCCTGCCGCGATGCGCGCAAAGTATGCGGCGATGCCATGGAGGTGCGCGGTGGCTGTGGCTACATCGAAGAGTGGGCCGATGCCCGCTTATTGCGCGATGCCCATCTCGGCTCAATTTGGGAAGGCACGAGCAACATCGTTGCCTTAGATGTTATGCGTGCCATTAAACGTGACGCAGGTCTCGAAGCGCTTGATGCACATTGCGATCGGCTAGTCGACGATATTAAGCGCCGGTCAGGTCAAGATGGACTGCAAGCGAGTCTGGCCCAATGGCAGGGTGCGCAAACCGGGTTGAGGGCCCTGGTCAAGGCTGCGGCCTTTGAGGGGCGCGATGACTTGGCCCGCAAGGCTGCCTCGGCGCTTTACAACAGCACGACAGCGCTTTTCATGCTTTGGGAAGCATCACAAATGCCTGCGGGCGTAACTGCTGACTTCCGCAGCACGGCTGCAGCACAAGTCATTCGCAATCGCCTTCTCGGCGCTGATCCCTTAAGCATTGATCCAGCGTACCAACATGATTACCGCTATTTTAGTTAAAGATCTAAGCATAATTTTAAAGAAATCAGCACTTAAACATAATTTATCATCCCCGTTGTTTGTGAGCCTCTGAGTTTGCAACACTCTTGCGCGTGTCCAATCCCGCATGGCGCTCGCACAGTTCCAAGCCTTCAGAGCGCTTGCGCTTTTCCAACCCACTAAAGAGTGAGCTCATTATGACCGCGCGCACCAGCATTCATCGCCTTGAGGTTGCCACCAATCTTTATGATTTCGTCAACAATCAGGTCTTACCTGGCACTGGCGTCGAGCAGGCAGCGTTTTGGGAGGGATTCGATCAAATCGTCCATGATCTAGCTCCTAAGAATTTGCACTTACTGGCCGAACGCGATCGCATGCAAGCTGAACTAGACAAGTGGCATCAAGCGCATCCAGGCCCTATCAAGGACATGGAAGCCTACCAGAGCTTTCTACGCAACATTGGCTATTTAGTCGCCGACCCTGGATCGGTCAAGGTAGCAACCAGCAACATCGATCACGAAATTGCCCACCAAGCCGGGCCTCAACTTGTAGTTCCGATTCTTAATGCGCGTTATGCACTGAATGCAGCCAATGCCCGTTGGGGTTCGCTCTACGATGCGCTTTACGGCACCGATGCGATCAGCGAAGCTGATGGCGCGGAGCGTGCTGGTGCATATAACCCTATCAGAGGAGCGAAAGTGATTGCCTACGCACGGCAATTCCTTGACGACAGCCTACCGCTCAAAAAGGGTTCGCACAAAGATGCGGTTCAATACCGCTTAAAGCCAGGGGCCAACGGCAAGCTCGCTCTCGAAGTTGAACTTGCCGATAAAAGCCATACCGCCTTGGAACATCCCGAACATTGCATAGGCTACCAGGGCGACTCGGATCATCCTCATTCAATTCTTTTCATTCATCATGGCTTACATATCGATCTGCAAATTGATCGTAACGCTTCGATTGGGTCGAGCGACCCGGCAGGCGTACAGGACATTGTGCTTGAAGCGGCCGTTTCAACCATCCTAGACTTAGAAGACTCGGTTGCGGTTGTTGATGCTGAGGATAAGGTAGCGGCTTATGCCAATTGGCTTGGCATTGTTCAGGGAAGCCTGAGTGAAGAAATGACCAAGGCTGGCAAACGCTTCACCCGCACCCTCAATCCTGATCGTCATTACCAGGGCGTCGATGGTTCAGAGAAGATTTTGCATGGTCGCTCGCTCTTGTTTTTAAGAAATGTTGGCCATTTAATGAGCAATCCTTCGATTCTTTATGCCGGTGGGAAAGAAATTCCTGAAGGTATTCTCGATGCCATGATTACAACCGCGATTGCGATGCATGACTTAAAAAGGATGGAAAATTCCGGCATTCGTAATACAAGAACAGGATCGGTCTATATTGTAAAACCCAAAATGCATGGCCCCGAGGAAACAGCTTTTGCATGTGAGCTCTTTTCACGCGTGGAGGCCGTACTCGGGCTGGAGCAGCATACCGTCAAGCTCGGCATCATGGATGAGGAGCGCAGAACAAGTGTCAATTTAAAGGCATGTATTGCGGCCGGAGCCTCACGGGTTGCCTTTATCAACACCGGATTTCTGGATCGGACGGGTGACGAAATGCATACAGCCATGCATGCTGGCCCGATGCTGAGGAAGGCGGCGATGAAATCAACGCCTTGGATTGCTGCCTACGAGCGCAACAACGTGCTTGTAGGTCTTTCATGCGGCCTTCGCGGCAAGGCACAGATTGGCAAAGGTATGTGGGCCATGCCCGATTTAATGGCAGCCATGCTCGAACAAAAAATCGCCCACCCTAAAGCTGGTGCAAACACAGCCTGGGTGCCATCGCCGACGGCAGCGACCTTGCACGCGATTCATTATCACCAAGTCGATGTTGCTGCGATTCAGCAGTCGATGGAAGCCATTGACGAGCGCAAAGAGCGCGACGCGATGTTGCGTGACCTATTAAGTATTCCAGTCAGTGCCGACCCCTCGTGGTCAGTGCAAGAAAAGCAAGAGGAAATCGAAAATAACGCACAAGGCATTCTTGGCTACGTGGTGAGATGGATTGATCAAGGTGTTGGCTGCTCAAAAGTGCCCGATATTCATAACGTTGGCTTGATGGAAGATCGGGCTACCCTGCGGATCTCGAGCCAGCATATTGCAAACTGGCTTCGCCACGGCATTGTGAGTAAGGAACAGGTTATACAGGTCTTTGAACGCATGGCGGCTGTCGTTGATCAGCAAAACGCAGGCGACCCTTTTTACCGCCCGATGGCCGAGCAATTTGACCGCTCGATGGCCTATCAAGCTGCTTGTGATCTTGTGTTTAAAGGATTAGAACAACCCAGCGGCTATACCGAACCCTTGCTTCATGATTGGCGTCTCAAGTTGAAAGCGCGCGACAAGAAAGAAGGTATTGCCTGACGATCACCAAGTATTTGCCGGGCTGCATTTCGGCCCGGCAAACCACTGACGCCACCCCCAGGATGCGCACCGGAGCCACAAAGATAAAGCCCGGCGAGCGGCATTCGATAAGCCCCCCAGCCGAGTAAAGGTCGAGCAGCCCATAGCTGGGAAAGGCTCATTTTCCCGTGAAAGATATCGCCCCCGATGAGCGAAAAGTCGCGCTCTAAATCAAGCGGTGAGTGGGCAGCGTAGCCGAGAATTGACTGCTTAAAACCAGGCGCGAAGGCCTCGATCACCTGAAAAATTGATGCCACAGCAGTCTGCTTTTGCGCCTCGTCCCACTGAACACCGCCAGGTAGCTCGCGTCGAAAGTGCTGGCAAAACAAGCTGGCAACATGGCAGCCCTCAGGCGCAAGGGTATCGTCAACCGTGCTAGGAATAAGCATTTCAACGATCGGACGCTTTGCCATGCCTTGGTCAATCGCATCCCTATAGGCTTGATCCATCCACTGCAGACTTGGACTTAGAATAATTCCGCTTGAATGGTGTGGGCCATACTCGGGGTGGGCAGTGAACCGAGGCAGGCAACTCAAGGCTACATTCATCCGAAAGCTTGCCGATTCGGATTGATAATGAGACATTGATTGCCGAAAGTCTTCCGGAAGATCAGCTTCGTTTAGCAGTTGCTGACTCATGATGCGCGGATGCGTGTTGCAAGCTAAAACATCTGCTTCTTGAAACGATCCAGATTTGAG
>VGHV01000204.1 GCA_016868095.1 Betaproteobacteria bacterium | reverse complement strand
GACCCCTTATAACCAGCACAACGTAACAAGCCTGCCAGCGTTCTGGTCCAAACGAGAAGGCTTAAGGCCTAATGTATGCCCAGCCCTGCTGCTGGCGTTTCATCAGTTGAATAACGCCAGCAGGGACATAACTAATCGCATCATGCATATCCGCTTTGTTGATTTTTTGAGCCGTCATCGTGTTCTCGCAGGCAACAATCGAAATACCCGATTTGATAGCCTGGGTAACACGAGTTGCGGTCGTCGCTTCCATCCTAAGCATATGGATACCGGGGCCGTAAACAACGATTTCAATATCGATATTGTCTTTACCAAGGTCATCTTGGGCATTTCGTGCGTTATTAAGTGCGAGATTCCATTTGGCAGGATCGTTATCACTAACCTGCAAGACAATTTTTGCCTTTTGCTGAGCAGCCATACTCACAGCGCTATGAGTCAAAACTGCAAAGGCCATCACAAAGCCAAGCATCAAGTGACGAAAAATTTTCAACATCATGTTCTCTCTATGTCAATTTTTTAAAAAGGGATCAAGGCAGCAACCACTGCCATTCGTCAACAGAAAACCGCGCTCGTCGGTGACCGGCGACATTTAACTCAAGCCAGTCCATCTCAACAAAACCGGCCCTGACAAGACAAAAGTTGTGATCTACCTCCTTATGTAATGCGGGCTCCATGCCCTTCGCCAGCAAAGGGCCGGCCATTTTCTCCGCCGAAGGCTCGGCTATTTTCTCCGCCGAAGGCTCGGCTGGCTTCTCCATCAAGCTACCCGGCGGGTGAGGACTCAAATAATCACGGGCTGCCGCAGTCAATTTCAGGCGATCCCACCGGCTTTCGACATCAGGGCCTGATTCTAAGACATGGACCTTCACCGCAACGCGCAACTGCCATTGCAATCGCTTGCTCCAGAAATGAAGCAAAGCACCGGGATGCTGCTTGAGCTCGGCAATCTTGGGGCTCCTGCGATCAGAATAAATTTCAAAGCATTTTTCTTGAAGATTGACTTCACGCAACACAACGGTCCGTGCACTGGGCTGCTGAGCAAGGTCAATCGATGCAAGCACTGGGGTGCGCCACTCGTGGTGCCGATCGCGGCTCGCCCGTTCTAACTCTTGCCAGATGCGCGCTTTAATCGCCTGAGCTGTCTCAAGTGGCCTTGGCGCCGCCATGCAGTCGTCTCTCCAAGTATGTTTATGGACAGTGCCACCCTATTGAGGTCCGCTTCCTATTGACGGACTCTCCCAATTGATGGCGGCTCCCCAACAATACCCGAATTAGGGCGCAGCAGCGCTTTCGTACCAGCGCTTTGATCGATTCACGACACAAACAAGCGCAACCATCAGCGGTACCTCAATGAGAACACCAACGACTGTGGCAAGTGCCGCTCCTGATTCAAATCCAAACAAACTAATCGCAGCCGCCACCGCCAACTCGAAGAAATTACTTGCACCGATAAGCGCAGAGGGGCATGCGACAGCATGTGACTCGCCAAACTTTCGATTCAACCAATAGGCGAATCCGGCATTAAATACGACTTGCAATAAGATCGGAATGCTCAAAAGAACAATGATCAAAGGCTGCTCAAGGATCGCCTTACCCTGAAAGGCGAAGAGCAAAATCAATGTTGCGAGCAAGGAAAGTATCGACCACGGACCCATCATGCGCAACGCTTGCTCAAGAGCCTCAGAGCCGAGCTTGAGCAGTTTTCGCCGAAGAACTTGCGCAATGAAAACCAGAATCACAATATAGAGCAATACCGATATGAACAATGTATCCCAGGGAACCGTGATCGAGGAGAGGCCAAGTAGCAGGCCCACGATGGGTGCAAAGGCAAATATCATAATCAAGTCATTGAGCGCGACCTGACTGAGTGTGAAGAGCGGGTCGCCATGGGTTAGTCGACTCCACACAAAAACCATCGCAGTGCAAGGTGCTGCGGCGAGCAAAATTAGGCCGGCGATGTAACTGTCAAGCTGATGCTCTGGCAAGTACGCAGAAAACAAATGGCGAATAAAGATCCAGGCCAAGAGCGCCATCGAGAATGGTTTGACCGCCCAATTGATAAAAAGTGTAATACCTATGCCACGCCAGTGTTGTTTGAGCTCTCTAAGGCTGGAAAAGTCGACCTTTAAGAGCATCGGAATGATCATCACCCAGATGAGTACGCCAAGCGGAAGGTTCACTTGAGCGAACGTCAAACCACCGATCGCTTGCACCGGCTCGGGAAAGCTTTGCCCTAGAAAAACGCCGATGACGATGCAAAGCGCTACCCAAAGGCTCAGGTAACGCTCAAAGCTTCGCATAAGGATTGATCCTTATTCGATCGTATTTCAATGTTTTCCGATTGCCTCAATCTCCCGTTGAATCGCCAAACTGTCAAGCGAATCAATGGGTAAGGCCAGCATCAATTCGATTCGTCGGCGTAAGATCATTGCGGTATCCCAAAAGATCTTGTCGAGCTGCTCATCAGTGCCCTCTGTTGCCGCTGGGTCGGCAACTCCCCAATGCGCGGTCATCGGCTGACCTGGCCATATCGGACATACCTCACCCGCAGCCTTGTCGCAGACCGTAAAGACGAAGTCGAGCACAGGAGCGTTGGGCTGAGCGAATTCGTTCCAATCCTTACTTCGATAGTCTTGCGAAGATACGCGCAAAACCTCAAGCGTCCTCAGAGCAAAGGGATGAACTTTTCCTGCCGGATGGCTACCCGCTGAATACGCGATGAACCGACCACCCCGAGCTGGTTCATGATGCCTTCGGCCATAATCGAGCGTACAGAATTATAGGTACAAATGAATAGAACGTTATAATGCGCCTTGGACATCATGACTCCCCTCAAGTAGGCTCTCTCGGAGCCGGATTGCGCCTTAGATCACGCTCAGCATGCTTGATCGGTAGGGCCAAACTGATGATCCAACAGGCTGTAAGCATGCTTGCCGATCCAATCAAGGACCAGGCGATGCCACCCCATTGGTACAAAAGGCCTGACAAGAAAGTGCCAGCGAATCGGCCCATTGCATTGGCTGCGTAATAAAAGCCAACATCTTCAGCCGCCTTTTCTGAGCCCGCATAGGCGAGCACCAAATAAGAGTGGACCGAGGAATTCACAGCGAATGCAAAGCCAAAAAGCGCAAGCCCACCCACAACCACCCATTGCAAATCGTCTGGCTTGACCTGATCAGGCTCAAGCTCAATGATCAAGGCTATAGCGATAGGTATGAGCGCTAACAGTGCTGACCAAACCCTTGCCGCCGGCACTTCCTTGCTAAGACCATCCTCGCTCCGTTGAACAATTGATGGGGCGAGGGCTTGCACAAGACCATAGGCAATCGTCCAAAGCGCCAAAAATCCGCCAACCATCGCAAAGGTCCAGCCATTTGCGTAGAGAAATACCGGCAGACCCACGACAAACCAAACGTCTCTTGCTCCAAAAAGCATAACGCGTGCAGCCGCAAGCAGATTAATACCCGATTGTTTCGCGAAAAGTTCTCTTGCTGATTTAGAAGCCTTGCCTTTGCCCATGAGCGTTGGCAAATAAACTAGTACACCCAACAAAACAAGGCCAAGTAGCGCAGCCATCGCCCAAAGCGCATGCTGAAACCCCAGACTTTGCAGCAAGATGCCACCCAGGAAAAAACCAGTGCCCTTCATCGCGTTCTTGCTGCCGGTGAAAAATGCAACCCAACGAAAGAGTTGCCCTGAAGCACCGCTCGACGTCAGTTTGATGGCAGATTTGCTCGCAGTTTTTGTAAGATCTTTGGCAACACCGCAAATACCTTGGGCGATCACCACCCAGGCCACCGACATCGCGGCTGACCAATCGGCTGACAATGCAGAAAGCAACAAGAAGCCGGTGATTTGTGTTGGGAGTCCCACAGTTAGCATGCGCGTGATGCCATAACGCGCCGCTAGCCAGCCGCCGATGAGATTTGCGGGAACGCCCATGGCCTCATACAGAAGAAACAAAAAGGCCAGGGTAAAAGGCGAGTAGCCGAGCTTGTAAAAATGCAAGAGCACAAGCATGCGCAAGGCCCCGTCGCTGAGGGTAAACCCCCAATAAGCAGCGGTTACAAGGAGATAGTGACGGCTGCCTTGTTGCATTGACACTGTAGGCCTTGCCTAAATCCCATGCTCTCGCATCAAACAAGCCAAATCAATCATCCGGCATGCGTAACCCATTTCATTGTCGTACCAGGCATAAACCTTCAGGAGCGTTTCGTCAGTAACCATGGTGCTTGGCGCATCGACAATCGCACTGCGTGTGTCCCTTGCATAGTCCGCGCTCACAAGCGGCTTTATTTCATAGCCAAGAATCCCAGCCAGTGACCCTTGGGATGCCTTGAAAAATAATTCGTTAACCTCATCCGAACTGGTTTTGCGCTGTAGTTCAAAGACACAGTCAGTCAGCGAAGCATTCAGCACAGGCGCACGCACCGCATGCCCATTGAGCTTTCCTTTGAGCTCGGGATAAATCAATGCAATCGCTGTGGCGCTACCAGTCGTTGTCGGCGCAAGGCTTAACATCGCACTTCGAGCCCGCCGCAAATCCTTATGCGGCGCATCGACGACCAAATTCGTGTTCGTTGGGTCATGGATGGTTGTGATCTGGCCATGCCTGATTCCGATGGACTCATGAATCACTTTGACAACCGGTGCCAGGCAGTTGGTTGTACACGACGCTGCCGTCACGATAAGGTGTTTGGAAGCATCGTAACGATGGTCATTCACACCGACAACGATATTGAGAACATCACCGACTTTGACCGGCGCAGCAACCATCACGCGCTTAGCGCCAGCTCGTAAATGCCCTTCCAGACGATCGGGTGTGAGGAATTTTCCAGTGCATTCGAGCACCAGATCAACGCCTAAATCGCCCCAGGGTATATCTTCAGGATTACTGATTGAGGAAAAGCTAAGTGTTTCTTGATCGATACAAATGCTTGATTCATCACCTGCTCGAATATCGGCCCGCCAGCGGCCCTGCACGCTATCAAATTCAATCAAGTGAGCCACCGCCTCAGCACCCGCTTTGATTTCGTTCAAGTGGACCAAATCAAGGCGATTGGCGGCACGAGGATCATCGATAGGTCGCTGCACTGCACCCAATGCTGCTCTAAGGGCAAGTCGACCAATACGGCCCATGCCATTTAT
>VGHV01000203.1 GCA_016868095.1 Betaproteobacteria bacterium | reverse complement strand
AGCAATCGTTAATTAGTACGGTATCGAGGTCATCGATACGGATAAATTCATCAGTAACCAATTAGACCTGGATGAATACCAGGCCTTGGCTGCATTCAAGGCGATGCGTTTGCGATGGGGAAACCCCAAGGCAGAACCGGATGACTTTTGCGCCGTCTTTGAGAAAAACAAGTTGCTGCTGACCGCGCAGCGCCTGAAGGAAAGGATCGAGCTGATCTAGCTTTCAGAAGTCGACCTTGAGCAGAGCGCCATTGCCGATGCGCGTTCTGCCCAGAAGCATATAAGCTGACCCTTGATGACTTTAAGCTAGATCGACATATATTGGCGTAGGGCATCTTTGAATCAATGGCTGAAGGCTGTTCATGACCTTCTCAATTCAGGGAGCCCATATTCTGCAGAACCGATTGCCCCTCGTGCCGGCCGATATCCTCAAGGACTTAACGAAGACTATTTTCTAGGCCTTATCGTCGATGGGTTCGAGGTCCTCGCCCTCGCCCTGCGCGGCCTGTGCAAGTTGCAATTGCTCAAGCGCGGAGGTGGTTGCCACAGCAGGGACTGCAGGTGCGTGTTTGGCAGCTTCAGCTTTGGCACCTTCTTTGCGCAAGGCCTCTTCTCGCTTGATCACTTCTTCGCGCGAAGGCTTCTTTTGATAACCCACAGCTTTTAGCCCAGCGTCAAGCGCCTCACCCGACGCTTCCGCGATAAAACCGACCGAAACCACGACAAGCCCAATCACCAAAATGCCGCCCGCCCACTCGAGTGGGTTGAAGGCTGCTTCGGAGGCAAAGGCTAAAGCCGGGGTGAGTGAGGCACCCAGCCCGGCAAGATTTTTGCCTTGCAATAAAGAAAAAGCTTTCATGATTTAGATCGGAACTTAGCAGATCGAAGTAATTTTCTACCAAACCTTAGTCTGATGCTCAAGCTTTGGTTGCGACAAACCAACATACAGCGAAGACAATCGCTGCCTCAAGTTTCGGTAAATTCACTTAATCGTTTTAGCAATTGGTTTTGCGATTCGCTTTGCGAACCCCGTATCAACCGCAAAGCATCGGTCGGTCCGTCTTGCGTCTGGCGTTGATAGTCACCGTCTGCATCCATCTCCCAGGCACTCGGATTTTCATCGAAATGAACAAGCAAACCCTCATCAATCACGCGCCTCTTAGCAGCCGAATCGAGTATGGGAAAGGCGATTTCAACGCGTCTTCTCAAATTACGTTGCATCCAGTCAGCTGACGATAGCCATACATCATCGACACCATCATTATAAAAATAATAGATTCGACTATGTTCTAAAAATCGACCAATAACCGAGTAAACCCGAATATTTTCTGAAAGGCCCTTCACACCAGGCCTCAAGGCGCACACACCTCGAATAATCAACTCGACCTCAACACCAGCCTGACTCGCTTCATACAAGGCCTCGATCACCTCAGGATCAATCAAGGCGTTTAACTTCGCCCGAACCATTGCCTTTTTCCCCTCGCGCGCATGCTTGATCTCGCGGGCAATCGAATCGAGCACCATGGGCATCAAGGTAAATGGCGCCTGTGCCAAATGCCTTAGCGTTTCGGCCTGCCCCAAACCAGTGAGTCTGCGGAAGACTTCATGCACATCCGCGCACATCCCGGGATGTGCGGTGAGAAGACCGAAGTCTTCATAAACCTTTGCTGTCCTTGGGTGGTAGTTACCGGTACCAAGATGGACATAGCGAACAAGTTGCCGGCCCTCACGCCGAATCACCATCGCCATCTTAGCGTGGGTTTTGTGGCCAACCACACCATAGACCACATGGGCACCGACCGCCTCAAGGCGCGAAGCCCATTGCATATTTGTTTCTTCGTCGAAACGCGCCATTAACTCTAGGACAACGGTGACTTCCTTGCCTCGACGCGCCGCTTCAATTAATGAAGCCATCAGCACGGAGTCTGCACCAGTTCGATACACGGTTTGCTTAATCGCTACAACATGTGGATCGGTTGCAGCACTGCTCAAAAACCGCTGAACAGGCTCAAAGCTTTCGTAGGGATGATGCAAAAGCAAATCGCCTTCGCGAATCGCATCAAAGAGCTGATTGCGACTTGCCGAGACTGTTTTGGGCCATGCAGGCTGGAACGATGTAAATTTCATATCAGACCGATCAACGAGTTCGATTACCTGCTGCAATCGAACCAAATTGACGGGGCCTTCCACCGGATAAAGGTCTTCGAGTTCGAGTTTGAACTCGCCACGCAAACGCTGTTTTAAGGGTTCAGGACAAGCCGCTGAAACCTCGATCCTGACCGCATCACCAAAGTGACGTTGTACGAGTTCATCTTGCAAAGCCGCCTTTAGATCGGTGACTTCTTCATCATCAACATACAAATCACTATTTCGCGTGACCCGGAACTGATGTGAACTCACAACCTTAAGCCCCGGAAAAAGTCGATGCATAAAGCCTTGAACCACCGAAGTGAGCAGCATCAAGCCATGAGGATGCCCAGAGATTTCCTTGGGGACTGGCAAGACCCTTGGCAAGGCTCTTGGTGCCTGCACAATGGCAATATGAACATCGCGACCGAAAGCGTCGCGACCATCCAAATCGACAACAAAATTCAATGACTTATTGAGGACCCGCGGAAACGGGTGAACTGGGTCAAGCGCAATTGGCGTTAAAAGCGGCTCGACCTCACTGTGAAAAAATTGCTCTGCCCATTCGCGCTGGCTTGGGTTCCACTCTTCGCTTAAGTGAATCACAACACCTTGCCCGCGCAAACGTGGCAGGAGTTCTCGGTTCAAGAGTCCATACTGCCGGCGTACGAGCGCTCGCGCGCGAAGCTGTACGGCAGCGAGGGTTTGCAAGATCTCCAAGCTTGCACTCGGACTTTCTGCGAGTTGCTTAAGCTCAGCAACCCTAATCTCAAAGAATTCATCGAGATTGTTCGAAACAATCGTGAGATAACGCAGTCGCTCGAGCAAAGGCACCTTCGTATCTTCGGCTTGAGCTAGTACTCGTTCGTTGAAAGCGAGCAAGGACAGCTCGCGATTTACAAAGGGATCTTGTCGCGCGCGAATGCTTTGTTGAAGGCTCGATTTGCCCTTCTGGCCAGCACCCGCTAGCCTTGCGCCTGTTGTGCGTGCCTTGCCGGCTTGCGGCGTGGCTTTTCGCTTAGCGGTTCTAGGCTTGCTTGCCGAGGTACCACTGTTCTCACTATCCATGCCTGCTCACTCCTCGCTGATTCAATCACCTTCAGAATTATTGGCCGCGGTTGACCTGGGCTCCAATAGCTTTCGGCTACTCATCGGGAGAGTAAGGCAATCGAGCCTGGGGGCTCAAATTCTCCCTTTGGATATCCTGAAAGAAACCGTTCGGCTTGCCGCCGGTCTGCAAGCCGATGGCCATCTCGATGCGGCTTCTCAGCAGCGCGCGCTGCTGGCGCTGCACCGCTTTGCCGAGCGTTTGCGCTCTTTTGGCCCGAATCGCGTACGCGTGGTTGCAACCAACACCTTAAGGGTAGCTGCAAACGCCAAACACTTTTTAAACGGCGCTGAGGCCGCTCTAGGCTTTCCGATCGAAGTCATCTCCGGCGTTGAAGAAGCGCGGCTCATCTACGAAGGCGCAGCCCATGATCTGCCGCGTGACGGTCAGCAGCGCTTAGTCGTTGACATTGGCGGCGGGTCGACCGAATGCATTTTGGGTACGGACTACGAGCCCGAGGCCCTTGAATCCTGCTATGTAGGCTGCGTGTCGCTGAGCAGACGGTTTTTCCCGGACGGGATGGTTGATAAGCATGCCATGGAAGAGGCGATCGCCTTTGCAAGAACAAGCCTTGGCGCTGTCGGCACACAATACCGTCTAAAGGGCTGGCGTTATGCAGTCGGCACCTCGGGAACTGCCAAGGCGCTCACCCAACTTGCCCAATTGAACTATCAGCGCGACATACTCGACCGCGACAGCCTTACTGACTTGCAGCGCCGCCTGATTAAGGCCGGACATCCCGATCGACTTGATTTGAAGGGGATTCGAGCCGACCGTCGACCGGTTCTTGCTGGTGGCATTGCTGTCATGCGCGCGGTTTTTGATGAATTCGATCTCGACTCGATGCGTTACTGTCCAGCAGCGCTCCGTGAAGGTGTGCTCTACGATTTACTGAGTCGGAGTTCTGGGCAGGATATGCGTGCCGTCACCGTAGACGCTTTGCAATTGCGCTACGGTGTTGATCGTGAGCATGCAGAACGTGTAGCAGAAACCGCCATGGCCTTGTTTGATCAGACCGCTAGAGGCGTTCAAGAGGAACTCCAAGCGCAAAGAATGTTGCTGGGATGGGCTGCGCGATTGGCCGAAGTAGGCTTTTCGATTGCTCAGGCTGACTACCACAAACATTCTGGCTACATCCTGCTCCACGCTGAAATGCCCGGGTTTTCACTGAGCGAGAAAAACCGGCTCGCCAATTTAGCGCTTGGGCAATCGGGCTCCTTACGTAAACTTCAGGGGCTTTTGAGCCAAGAACGCGAATGGCTCATGGTGCTTTGCCTTCGTCTGTCGGTTATTTTGCACCGGCGCAGAGACCGTAAAGAGGTATTGCTGCCCGCCTTATTCGCTCGCAAGCGGCAGGTTCGAATCGAATTATCAAGACAGTGGCTTGAACAGCACCCCTTGAGTCACGCTAGCCTTCGCAACGAAGTCGAGGCTTGGCGCAGCGCCCAAATTTTTGAATCGATCGAATTGTGTCCGATCTGAAAATGCCTGAGCGAATCAGGCCTTATGAAGACTTATCCGACTGAAGGCTTATGAATTTTGCCCACAACAACTCGACGGTCTCGGGTCGATCCGGATCTTGCGGTATGCAACTGACAGGGCAAAGTACCTGGCATTGGGGCTCATCGAAATGGCCAATACATTCGGTACAACGGTCAGGATTGATTTGATAGATTTCCTCGCCCATCGAAATCGCCTGGTTTGGGCAGGCGGGTTCGCAAACATCACAGTTGATACACTCATCGGTAATCTTCAGAGCCATGGCGCTTTAGGCCGAGGATTGGGTTGATGGCGGAAGTTTTTGTGCCTGGTTTTGCCTTTGTTTGATCCACGGCACAACCACTTCCGGAACAAAGGGCTCAAAAGGCCCACCCATTTTGGCGATCTCCCGAACCAGGCTGCCCGATACGTGCGCAAGATCATCAGCAGGGAGCAAAAAAACCGTCTC